>CANCAO010000353.1 GCA_947374105.1 Comamonadaceae bacterium
TGGGGATGGGGCCGGAGGCAAAGCCGACCACCAGGTAGCGACCGCGCCAAGCGATAGAGCGCAAGGCGGGTTCGGCAAAGTCGCCACCTACTGGGTCGTAGATTACATCCGGGCCTTTGCCGTTGGTTAATGATTTGATGGCCTCCCGAAGCTCCTGGGCTGGCTTGCCGTGGCTGTAGTTGATGGTGTCGTCCGCACCGATTGATTTGCACAGTGCGCACTTCTCCTCACTGGATGTGGCTGCAATCACGCGGGCACCGGCTGCTTTAGCGATCTGGATGGCCGCCGTGCCTACGCCACCTGCGGCACCCAGAATTAAAACGGTTTCACCGGCCTTGAGTTGCCCCCGATCCAGCAGGGCGTGGTGCGATGTGGCATAGGTCATGATGAAGGCTGCCGCGTCCACAAAGGTGAACTTGTCGGGCAAGGGCATGCACAGTGCCGCCGGGGCCAAGGTGTGGGTGCCAAAGCCACCTGTACCCGACAGGCAGGCCACAGGCATCCCAATTTTGAGGTGTGTGACACCTTCACCCACGGCCTGCACCACGCCTGCGTATTCGGCACCGGGTACAAAGGGCAGGGGCGGCTTGATCTGGTACTTGTTTTGAACGATCAGCAGGTCGGGGAAGTTCAGGCTTGCGGCCTTGATTTCGATCAGCACTTGGTCTGGTTGGGGGTAGGGCGTAGGCAGATCTTTCCATTGAAGCGCACCCACTCCAACTGGGTCTTCACAAAGCCAGGCATGCATGATTTCCTCCGGTATTGAGCCACCACTCGGTAGCGCCTGCAATTATGATCGGCCTCAGCATGATGAAAATTCTTATTTCCAATGACGATGGCTACCAAGCCGCAGGTCTTGTCGCTTTGTATGACGCACTCAAAGACGTGGCCGAGGTTGAGGTGGTAGCCCCCGAGTTCAATAACAGTGCCAAATCCAATGCGCTGACCCTGCATTCACCTTTGTATGTGCAGCGTGCGGCCAATGGATTTCGCTATGTCAATGGCACACCGGCTGATTGCGTGCATATCGCTCTCACGGGGCTGCTGGGTTACCGGCCTGATCTGGTGGTCTCGGGCATCAACAATGGTGCCAATATGGGCGATGACACGATCTACTCCGGCACAGTCGGTGCGGCCAGGGAGGGTGATTTGTTTGGCATTCCGGCCATTGCGTTTTCTCAGACCGAGAAAGGCTGGCACCACCTGGATGCTGCAGCCAGCAAAGCGCGCGATCTGGTGTTGCAGATGTCAGCCCAGAATCTGGTGGGCATCAAACCTTGGCTGCTCAATATCAATATTCCCTGCCTGCCACTGGAGGCGATTCAGTCCGTCAAAGTGTGCCGTCTCGGGCGGCGCCATTCGGCTGAGAAAGTCATCACCCAGATCAGTCCCCGGGGCGAGACAATGTATTGGATCGGAAGTGCGGGTCCGGCCAAAGATGAGGGGGAAGGCACCGATTTTCATGCCACTACGCAGGGCCACATCGCCATGACGCCCTTAATGGTAGATCTGACTGACCATGCTCACCTGGGTTATTGGGCGCAGACCGCTGCTCGACTCTCGGCCTTTACGCCGGAGCAGCCCGCATGACAACTCGACCTCGCCCGTCTTTTCCCGCTCGTCTGGACAGTTCGGCTAGTCCAAGTCGGGTAGAGAAAAACCATTCTTTGGCGATGCCAAAGAGCACCTTGCTTGAACCGATATTGCAAAATCCTTCATCCCGATCTTCGACGCGTCCTATGGCGTACGGTCTGGGCATGGACTCACAGGCTGTGCGTCAAAAAATGGTGAATAACTTGGCCGCTGACGGCATAGCGGACGCACGTGTACTTTCCGCCATGGGTGTCATAGAGCGCCACCGTTTTGTGGACACGGCGCTTGTTAACCAGGCTTATGAAGACACCAGTTTGCCTATTGGTTTGGGGCAAACCATCTCCAAACCAGGCGTGGTCGCGCGCATGGCCGAGTTGTTGCTCAATGGTCGGGTAGATAAATTGGGTCGGGTGCTGGAAATCGGCACGGGCTGTGGCTATCAGGCCGCCGTGCTGAGCCTACTGGCCACCGAGGTGTATAGCATTGAGCGCCTGCGTGGCCTGCACGACAAGGCGCGTGAAAACCTTCGCACTCTGCACTTGCCTAATGTGCACCTCTTGTTTGGGGATGGCATGGTCGGGTTTGCCAAAGGGGCGCCCTATGCCGCCATCATCGCTGCGGCTGGTGGTGAGGCCGTGCCGCAAGCGTGGATAGATCAGTTGGCGATGGGTGGGCGACTCGTGGCGCCAGTCATTTCGGGGGGACGTGCCAAACAGGCCTTGATGGTGATTGACAAAACACCTGGGGGACTGACGCAGATGGTGCTTGAGACGGTTCACTTTGTCCCTCTAAAATCAGGTATCGCATGAAGGATTTTTTATGTTTGGTTTTTGGTGTCGGGGTATGGGTTGGAGCGTCTTTTTAGGGGCTAGCCTGCTGTTGGTCGCATGCAGCTCGCAGCGGGTCAATCGAGCCCCGGTGGAAGACCGGGGCCGTAACTCCAAACCGGCCGCTGTGGTGATGGATCCGGCTACGCCTGCCGTCAAGCAATTGCCTGGCTTTGAGAATGCCGGCAAACCCGGTTACTACACGGTCAAACCCGGTGACACGATGATCCGTATTGGCCTGGATAACGGCCAGCCCTGGAAAGACGTGGCGCGCTGGAACAACATCGACAAACCCAACCAAATTGAGGTGGGTCAGGTCTTGCGTGTGGTTCCGCCAGTGGTGCTGGCCGCAGCGACTCCCACGTCGGGGGTTGTGACCAGACCTGTTGCATCTTCAGGCACTTCATCTGCAACAATTTCGACAGCACCGAACACCTTGGCTTCTAAGCCGCAAACCGAGGCTGCCAGTGCTGAGGACCAACTGGACTGGAGCTGGCCGGTCAATGGTCCCGTGCTTGCCGGTTTTGATGTAGTTAAGAACAAAGGTTTGGACTTGGGCGGTGCGGCGGGTGAGTCGGTACTGGCTG
>CANCAO010000354.1 GCA_947374105.1 Comamonadaceae bacterium
GCGGGTGTAGAAATCGGCGTGGCCTCCACCAAAGCCTTCACTGCACAACTCGCAGGCCTGTTCCTGCTCACACTAACCCTGGCCAAGAGCCGGGGGCATTTACCCGCCGAGACCGAAGCACGCCACATCAAGTCCATGCGCCACCTGCCCGTGGCCTTGCAATCGGTGCTGGCGCTGGAGCCACAAATCATCAGCTGGGCCGATGACTTTGCCCGCATGGAAAACGCCCTCTTCCTGGGCCGTGGTCTGCACTACCCCATCGCGATGGAAGGCGCGCTCAAGCTCAAAGAGATCAGCTACATCCACGCCGAGGCCTACCCAGCCGGTGAACTCAAACACGGCCCGCTGGCCCTGGTCACCAGCGCCATGCCGGTCGTCACCGTGGCACCGAACGACGCCTTGCTGGAAAAGCTCAAAAGCAATCTGCACGAGGTACGCGCGCGTGGTGGCGTGCTCTACGTGCTGGCCGATGCCGACAGCCGAATTGAGAACGGCGAAGGCCTGCACGTCATCCGCATGCCTGAAAACTATGGTGCTCTGTCACCGCTGCTGCACGTCGTGCCCCTGCAACTGCTGGCCTATCACACGGCTTGTGCGCGTGGGACGGATGTGGACAAACCGCGTAACCTCGCCAAAAGTGTGACGGTGGAATGAGGCAGGCGAGCCATTGGCTGTGGAACGACCCCGCTAAGAGACACGTCAACCCCGGGTCAAGCCCTGCGAAATGGGCTTGACGGTTTTCGTTTGGGCGGTGTGCCCTGGTACTGACCAGCATCAAACGTTTGTCGCTGGCTCAGCAGTTCGGTGCCATCCAGGCGTTCTGCCAAACTGTCCAAGTCGCTATTCGATACGCCCATGGTTTTGAAATGCGCACGCCAAGTGTTCACCACCGCTATGACTTGTACAACTTGCGAAGCGGCCTGCGCTGGCTGAAACCCAAACGCATCGCACTGAGACATCGCATTGGCCAGCGTGGACTCTTGTCCCTGCGCCCCACAGATGAACTCTTGAAAGCCCTGGCCAGAGTTGGTGGGAAGTACGTCATAAGCTGGGGCCAGCCTGAGCCGTCCATTGGCGCGGGGGTCTACGACCAAGAGCGAGTGGTTCTTCTCATGGTCGTCGGTGTTGTCCACCAAGATGTTAAACACCATTCGGCGGAAGAGCTCTTGCGCATCGGCCAGATGCGCGTCGGCATGGCTGACACCGATTCTGCGTAGGATTCGGGCAAGCTGTGGGTATCCCATTTCTGGCTCGGTGCCGGTCGGAGTGGCTGCGCGGATAGCGGTGCCCGCCGAGATGCTGTGAATCCGCCGCCCGTCCACGCGGTCGAATCGCCGAATCGCCAGGGCATTCGCCGCAAGCAATCGAATGACCTGGGTCTGAGCGACGGTGATGCCGGCCTGCGCTGCCAAGGTCATGGTCGCGTGCTCGATGAGTGGCGCGTCAACGTACTCGTGGTTGAAGAACTTGATGACCCACTGCTCGCCTTCGATGTCGATCAGCGCCTTGGGTTTGGCGCCGCCTAAAGGGCTGCCACCGCCTTCAATAATTTTGGTTTCGAGCGTCGTCAATGCATCGCCAGCTTCAATCTTGGCCACAACCTCGCTAAGTTCTTGGGCTTGCGCCAACCGTGGCAGGGGACCGCCTTTTCGGGGGAGGTAGGTGGTCGGCGAAGTTGAGACCCCTAAGGCACCGAAACGGTCGTCGCCCGCGTAGTAGAGCAGCTCCATCAACGACGTGCGCTTGGGCTTGTCGATGAAACGAATGACTTTCTCTCCCCAACGGTCAGGACGCGCGTCATCCACGGCACCGACTGCGCGGGGCGCGTTGGCGCTCAGCCGCCCGGGCGGGAAAAACTCGTTGTCCACCAGGGGCAAGTCCTCACTGAGTGCGAAGCCATGGGCCAGCCAGTCCTCGGTGTAGTGGAGCGAGACGCCCTTGCCAGCGGCAACCAGTTTCAACGCACCCACGTAGCGTGGCATCGGGTCTCCCAGGTACCAAAGGTACAAGTCATCCAAGCGCATCTCAGTCCTTTGTGCTGTTGCTGGAGGTTGCTGCGCGCATGCGGGCGTCCGCAGAGGCCTGTGCACGGGCTTGGCCGAGCGCCATCGCTTCTCTAACGCTCAACTCGATCGCGCCCTGGTCATGTTCCGGGGCCGCCAAGTTGCCCAGCTCGCCATCTCGGTTGATGAGCCACAAGGCAGTTGCGACGATGCCGATGCTCACGGTCGGGTCGCCAGCTTCGAGACGCTGGAGCGTGGAGAGAGTGACGCCTAAGCGCTTTGCCCAGGTGCGCAGCGACTCCTTGCGACGCAAGCGGGCCACCGCCAGGTCGGCACCCAGTTTCTGGAGTGCCCCCAAGGTGGCTGGCGGCAGTAGTCGAATGGCCTTTACGGGCTTGTTCATACCGCCATACTATCACAATTCAATATATTTTGTTACTCTATGACGGTACAAATGGTGTCGAATGAAATTATTGTGGAGCCAAAGTGAGAGCAGCCTTCGTGCGGCCTTTTTTATCCAGTCAGTTGTGTGTTCGATCTTCCATGTGTCATCCTCATGGAAATCAAACCTATAGAGCAACTCAATGACACAAACCCCGGTTCACCCCCACCTGTCAAAACCACTGCTCACTCGCTTGGTTTTAGCTCGTCCAAGGCTTTTGAGTTGTATTGTCATTGGCGTGACAACGACATTGTTGCTACCTGACGCTCTGGCACATCAAACCATTACCAGAGCCATCATCGGCTGGAATGTGGCTGCTTGTCTGTACTTGGTACTCGCTGCGCGGATGATGTTTTGGTCCACGCACGAAAGAATGCGGATTCGGGCTTTACAACACGATGAAGGGCGCATTCTTGTTTTGGTTCTGGTCGTATCAGCCGCGCTGATGTGCTTAGGTGCCATCGTTGCCGAGTTGGCGGTTGTGAAAGAACTCAAGGGTACGCTGCGCTATGGTCACATCGGGTTGGCGGCACTCACCATCGTGACTTCCTGGGCC
>CANCAO010000355.1 GCA_947374105.1 Comamonadaceae bacterium
GTTGTGCGGGCAGCCCGAGCAAAACCAGGGCGTGCGCTCGCTGTCCACCACCAGCGTGGTCATGGATTGTTCTTTGGCCTCGATGACGGCGAGGCGGGCGTCGATACGCGCCAGCGTGTCGCTGTCCAGACCCAGTTTTTTGACGCGCGTTGCAATCGCCTTGGCAATAAGCGCGGGCGACAAATCAGCATTGGCGCGCAGCAGCGTATTTGCCGACGGATTCGGCATGCTCCACTCACCGCCGCTGAAGTCGCCCGGTACTTCGTTGAACTTGCCGACAATATTCGGTCGCACATCGGCGCGCCAGTTGTACAGCTCTTCTTTGAGTTGGTACTCGATGACCTGACGTTTTTCCTCCACCACCAAAATCTCTTGCAGACCCTGCGCAAACTCACGCGTGAGCTGCGCCTCTAGCGGCCACACCACCCCCACCTTGTGCACGCGAATGCCCAGCTGGCGGCAGGCGGCATCGTCCAGGCCAAGGTCCAGCAGCGCTTGGCGCGTGTCGTTGTAGGCCTTGCCGCTGGCGATCAAGCCGAAGCGGTCATTCTTCCCCTCAATCGCGTTGTAGTTCAGCCGATTCGCGCGGATGTAGGCCAGCGCGGCGTACCACTTGCTGTCAAACAAACGCGCCTCTTGCGCCAGCGCCGTGTCGGGCCAGCGGATGTGCAAGCCACCGGGTGGCATTTCAAAATCGGTCGGTAGCTTGATCTGCACCCGCTCGGGGTCGATCATCACCGTGGCGCTGGACTCCACAATCTCCTGGATTGTCTTCATGCCCGCCCACACGCCCGAGAAACGACTCATGGCAAACGCGTGGATGCCTAAATCCAAAATCTCCTGCACCGTGGCCGGGAAGAACACCGGCAAACCGCAGGCCTTGAAGATGTGGTCGCTCTGGTGGGCGGCGGTGGAGCTCTTGGCCACATGGTCGTCCCCCGCCACCGCAATCACGCCGCCCCAGGGCGTGGTGCCTGCCATGTTCGCGTGCTTGAAGACATCGGAGCAGCGATCCACACCCGGCCCCTTGCCGTACCAAATGCCAAACACGCCGTCGAACTTGTTAGAGCCCGGCGGCGCAAAGCCGAGCTGCTGCGTACCCCATAGCGCAGTGGCGGCCAGCTCTTCATTCACACCGGGTTGGAAGACGATGTTTTGCGCTTTCAGAAAAGGCGCGGCCTTCCACAACGCCTGGTCATAGCCACCCAAGGGCGAGCCCCGGTAGCCGCTGATGAACCCGGCCGTGTTCTTGCCCGCCAACTGGTCGCGCTGGCGCTGCAACATCGGCAGCTTGACCAGCGCGTTCACGCCACTCATGAAGGCGCGGCCGTAGTCCAGTGAATATTTGTCGTCCAGCCTGACAGTGGCCAGCGCTTGGCGGATGTGCTCGGGCAGGGGGGCATTCATGTGGGGTGATCTTTCACAAGGCGGTTGGACTCATCTTGCCGCAAAACATCAGGCGTTGCCATTCAGCATCGAGAAATTTCAAGCGCCGAGTTCATTCACCGCGGCCACAGCACCCACAAGCGCAAAGGTTGTTTCAGGCGACCCGCCAGCTCGCCCGCGTTCGCGTCCCAGCCGGTGAAATAGTCAGCCCGCACCGCGCCAGTGATAGCGCTGCCGGTGTCTTGCGCCATCACGAGTTTTTGCAGTTGCACCTGCGGCCCGCTGGAAGCCAGCCACACAGGCGTGCCGTAGGGGATGCTGCCGGGGTCTACCGCGATAGATCGACCTGGCGTCAGTGCAACGCCTTGCGCACCGCGCGGGCCAAAGGCGGCTTCTAATTCGTTCAATGATTCTTCCTTGAAGAACACCACACGCGGATTGCTCCACAGCATCTCGTTCACGCGCGTCGGGTTCTGCACAATCCAGTTTTTAATGGACGGCCAAGACGCATCGCGCAGCGCGCCTTGGTCGAGCAACCATCGGCCCACGCTTTTGTAGGGCTGATCGTTGGAGCCCGCAAAGGCCACGCGAATCAGGCGCTGCGTGCCATTGGTCTCGGTGACGCGCACGCGCCCCGAGCCCTGAATTTGCAGCACGAGCGCATCCACCGGGTTGGAGAGAAACGCAATCTCGCGCCCGCGGAGCAAGGCTTGGACGGAAGGCTGGGTGTCGATCTCTTGTCGCGTGTACCAGGGCTTGCGCTGGGCCAGATTGACGGGCGGGCGGAACAGCGGCACGGCGAACTCAGGGGTCGCCACGCGCGAGCCTTCCAGCACGGGTTCGTAGTAACCGGTGAGCAGGCCTTGGGAATCGCCCTGCAAGGTGTCTACCCGGTAGGGCTGCAGGCGCGCCATCATCCAGCTGCGCTGCTCGTCCCCTTGCCCCAAGCTCAAGCGGCGCACCTCGGCACACAGGGGCGCAAACGTGGGGCCGGGACGCTCGCAGCTTTTGAGCCAGGCGTTCCAGGCTTCGTGCAAGGGGTCGTCTTGCCAACCCGGCAGATCGCTCCAGGCGACAGGCGTCCAACGGCTGCGGGCTTGCAGACGAACTGGGCCTTGCGCAGTTGAGCTTTCAACAACGGCGGGGCGCGGTTCAGGCAAGGGGGCGGTGCTGGGCGTTGGAGCGACCGGCGCACGCGATTGCAGTGGCACGCCACCGCACGCCGCCAGCATTCCTACAATGCACCCCACCCCAACCCATTTCAGGAGATCGTTCATGGGTCTGATTTTGCTTGAAGCGCTAGGCGCACTCGTTCTGCTCGCCGTGATCGTCTGGTGGACCATGTTCTCAGGGCGCGACAAGGGAGAATTGCCTGAGGCAAAACCAGAAACTGAAGCAAGCTCAAAACCGCCTCAAGGATGAACCCACAGTGACCACCCCCAAGCCCCCGAATAAGTCTCCTTTGGTCATCGACTTTCACGCCCACATGCTGGAGCGTGAGGTCTTTGAAGCCTCCACCAACCGCACGGTGTTCACCGGCTTTGGTGCCACCCCGGCTGCGGCCCCGCGCCCCGGCGCTGTGGCCATGATGGCGCGTATGTTTGATCCGCTGGCCGAGATCGCCGACATGGACGCGCGTGGCATTGACATGGCGGTGGTGACGGCCAGCACGGTGTTGCAAGGCACGTCTTGGGCAGACCCGCAAACGGACT
>CANCAO010000356.1 GCA_947374105.1 Comamonadaceae bacterium
CAAACCCACTCCCTGCGCGGTAAAAACTGAGTGGTCAGCGCCGCTTCTGGGGAACCCGGCTCAGGCTGGTGTTGGTAAGACCAACTCGCCAACGGTGGCATAGAGAGCAGGATCGACTCGGTGCGCCCGCCCGATTGCAGGCCAAAGTGGGTACCCCGATCCCACACCAGGTTGAACTCCACATAGCGGCCACGCCGGTAGAGCTGAAAGTCGCGCTCACGCTGACCATAAGGCGTGTTCATGCGGCGCTCTATCAAGGGCAGATAAGCCCCTAAAAATGCATCCCCCACCGCACGCATCATGGCAAAGCCACCGTCAAAGCCCAGCTCTGAAAAGTCGTCAAAAAACACCCCACCAATACCGCGTGCCTCTTGCCGGTGCTTGAGGTAAAAATAATCATCGCACCAAGTCTTGAAGCGCGGGTATTTATCGGCACCAAACGGGGCCAGCGCGTCGCGACACTGGGTGTGAAAATGCACCGCGTCTTCTTCGAAACCGTAGCAAGGTGTTAAGTCCATGCCGCCGCCAAACCAGCTCACGGCCTGTCCATCCGCGCTTTTGGCGGTCAACATACGTACATTCATGTGAACGGTAGGTGCATAGGGATTGCGGGGATGAAACACCAGCGAAACACCCATCGCTTCAAACGGTGCGCCACTCAATTCAGGGCGATGTTGGGTAGCCGAGGGGGGCAACTTGGAACCCTGGACATGAGAAAAACCACAGCCCGCACGCTCCAATACAGTCCCACCGTCCAAGATCTGGGTCACCCCATTGCCCTGTAGCGGCTCACCTGGTTCTTTAGTCCAGACATCACGCAAAAACGCCTGACCATCAAGTTGAGTCATCGTGGAGATGATGCGCGTCTGCAAATCCAGCAGGTAGTCGCGCACCGCGGCTGTGTGTGTGTGTTCTCGCATAGGCAAATTCATCACTTAAGGCCTTGAACAAGTGGTACGGCCCGGTCCAGCAAACGAATGGGTGCCGCATTTTGAGGAATGAAACCCTGCACGCCCTCGTAGGCAGCAGCAATCCGAGCCAAGTCGGCTACGGGGTCACCACTGAGGGTGACGAAGTCAAGCGCCACCACTTCGCGCCGTGCGTAATCCAGCCGAACCAAACCCAGTGGCACATTCGACTGAACTACCGTCTGATAAAACCCGCTGCGCCAACCGGGTAACTTTTTGCGTGTGCCTTCAGGTGACACACCCAACCAGAAATAACTTCCTTGCGCATGATGTGTCGCAAACTGGTGCACAGCCTGCGCAACCACGCCCTTGGAGGCGCTGCGGTCCACGGGGACACCACCTAACCAACGCAACCATGGGCCGAACAAGGGGATCCGAAACAGACTGTCTTTGCCCCAAAAATTCAGTTGAATCCCAATCGCCCATTTAACCAACACACACACCGGAAAATCCCAGTTGCTGGTGTGCGGGTACACCACGATCATGCCCTGCAAAGCGGGCAAACCTTCAAACTTCACCTGCCAACCCAAGCGCGCCAACACCCAGCGCGCCAAGGGGCTGCCGGTGAACTGCACGGGATAAGGCTTAGGAAATTCTTTGGCCACTTGCATTAGTTTTTCATGGCCCGGTGACCAATGTCCGTGCGGTACTGCATGCCTTCAAAGTGAATGCCTTTGGCAAGCTCATAAGCGCGTTGCTGCGCCTGCTTAACCGTTTCACCCAAGACCGTGACGCACAAAACACGACCGCCGCTGGTGAGCACCTGGCCGTCTTGCATGGCCGTACCGGCATGGAAAACAACGGCCTCACTGCTGTCCTTGGGCAGGCCGGTGATCACACCGCCTTTGCGCGGGTTCATCGGGTAGCCTGGCGCGGCGATGACCACGCCCAGGGCAATGTGACGGTCCCACTCCAACTCAACTTGATCCAGCTTTCCATGCGGGCCGGGTTCGGTGGCCGCCCACAGCACATCGACCAAATCGCTCTTCAAGCGCATCAAAATCGGCTGCGTCTCCGGGTCACCCATGCGGCAGTTGAACTCCAGCGTTTTGATATGGCCGTGCTCATCAATCATCAAACCGGCATACAAAAAACCGGTGTATGGGATACCGTCTTTTTCCATCCCCTTGATAGTGGGCATGATGACCTCGCGCATGGCGCGGGCGTGCACCTCGGGCGTCACCACGGGGGCTGGCGAATACGCGCCCATGCCGCCCGTGTTGGGGCCTTGGTCGCCGTCCAGCAGGCGTTTGTGGTCCTGGCTGGTGGCCAAGGCGGTAACGTTTTTACCGTCACACAGCACGATGAAGCTGGCCTCTTCGCCCTGCAAAAACTCCTCAATGACGACCCGAGCGCCACCCGTGTTGTGGCTCACGCCCAGCGTGTTGTCCAGCAACATGAAATCAATCGCTTCGTGCGCCTCGGTCAGCGACATCGCCACCACCACGCCCTTGCCTGCGGCCAAGCCATCGGCCTTGATGACGATGGGTGCGCCCATTGTGTCTACATAAGCATGAGCCAGCACCGGGTCGGTGAAGGTGTCATATGCCGCCGTGGGGATGGCGTGGCGCTGCATGAAGGCTTTGGAGAAAGCCTTGGAGCTTTCCAGCTGCGCCGCCGCTTTGGTCGGGCCAAACACGCGCAAGCCGTGAGCACGAAACTCATCCACCACGCCCGCCGCCAGTGGGGCTTCGGGGCCAACCACCGTGAGTTCGATTTTTTCAGCAATCGCCCACTCGCGCAGGGCCGTGACATCGGTGATGTTGATGTTTTTCAAGCGCTTGTCGCGCGCCGTGCCACCGTTACCCGGTGCAACATAGACCATCTGCACTTTAGGAGACTGGGCCAGTTTCCAGGCTAGCGCGTGTTCACGGCCGCCGCCACCAATAACAAGAATGTTCATAAGGAAATATTTGCGTTGTGATAGACCGCTTGCATGTCGTCCAAGTCTTCTAGCACGTCGAGTAGTTTTTGCATTTTGATGGCGTCATCGCCTGTGAGTTCGATGGTGTTTTCAGGCCGCATGGTGACTTCAGCCACCTCGGGCTTGAGGCCTGCGGCTTCGAGCGCGTTTTTCACCGCCTCAAAATCGGCATAGGCTGTCAGCACCTCGATCGCGCCGTCGTCGTCGGTGATGACGTCTTCGGCCCCGGCCTCCAACGCCACTTCCATCACCTTGTCTTCACTTGTACCAGGGGCAAAAATGAACTGCCCAACATGCTTGAACTGAAAGGCCACCGAACCCTCAGTGCCCATATTGCCGCCGTTCTTGCTAAAGGCAAAACGCATCTCGGCCACAGTACGCACGCGGTTGTCGGTCATGGTGTCCACCATGATGGCCGCACCGCCAA
>CANCAO010000357.1 GCA_947374105.1 Comamonadaceae bacterium
GGCCACGCGGGAAAGTAGCGGTCAATTCACGCCAGCGGTTTTCATCACCCAACTCCTTGAGCGCCCGAAGTTTGAGGCTGCGCTGGGCTTTGTCGGTTTCCACCCAGCCGGGGTTGACGCCCAATATGCGCACCCCGTGGTCTAGGCTCACCCCTCCCAGGGTTTTAGTCAACGCCACCAGCGCGGCATTGCCCATGGCCCCGGCGGCGTAGGCGTATTCCAACTTTTCGGCACCAATACCAATCACATTGACGATCACACCGGCTTTACGCAAATACATCTGGCGATAGATTTCACGCGTCAGGTTGATGTAGCCAAAAATCTTCAGCTCCCAGCCCTGACGCCACGTGGTCTCATCGACTTCAAAAATAGTGCCGCGTGGCGTGTTGCCCGCGTTGTTGACCAAGATGTCCACGCCCGCGGAGGCCACAGCCAATTTCTGGGCGGCATCGGCCTGTGACAAATCCACCGCGTGCACATGCGTGGTCGTGCCGAAATCGGTTTTGAGTTGAGCGGCCAAGGCCTGCAAGGCATCGACATTGCGCGCGGCTAAATGCAGCACACAGCCCTCTTGCGCCAAGGACGTGACAATGGCGCGCCCTATGCCCTGAGAAGCCCCGGTGACCAGCGCTGATTTATTTTTAAAACCCAAGTCCATGGTCATTAACCCTGTGTCGGTCTGATCTCAATCAGGTCAGGGCAATTGCCAGGCGATGAGGCCAAGGCATACACCACCGCGTCGGCCACATCTTGCGCCGAGATGGGGGAGAACTTTCGGCTGGCAATGGCTTTGAGCACCTCAGGATGGGTGATGTCTTTGCGCATATCGGTGTCCACCATGCCGGGGGAGACCTCAGTGACTTTGATATTGAAAGCTTTAAGCTCAAGACGAAACCCTTTGGCAAAGGCCGTCATGGCGTGCTTGGTGGCGGCATAGGCCACCGCGTGGTTGCCCACGTTGCGCGCCGACATGGAGGTGACAAACAGCAGGTGGCCCGCGCCCCGCTGCACCATGCGTTGCGCCATCTCACGCGCAATGTCGTAGGCGGCAATCACGTTGGTGGCGAACATTTTTTCGCAGTCTTCCACCGTAGTTTCCAGCAGCGGCGCATAGGTCAAGATACCTGCGTTATTGACAAAGTAGTCCGCGTCGCCCGCTTGGTTGGCCAGCGTGCGCACAAAGGCACGGTCAGTCAAATCGCCAGGGATGGCGGTGACCTGCACGCCTAAAGCACGGCACTGCTCGGTCACGGTGTTGAGGGCGTTGATGTTGCGCCCCGTCAGGTAAAGGTCAACCCCGTTTTGTGCCAGAGAAACAGCACAGGTTTTGCCAATGCCAGCGCTGGCACCGGTGATCAAGGCGCGTTTACCGCGCATTTTTTTCAGTTGTTCAAGCATTAAGTTTTTCAGTTCGCTGCGTAGGGTTCGATGCTGTGGTTCACTGCGCTTTGATGTTGGCAAAGCGCACCGCTTCGGCCCAAGTAGCGTAGTCGTCTTTGATCATCTTGGAAAATTGTGCCGGAGTGCTGGTGCTGTCCACTTCAATCGCTGTGGGGATGAGTTTGCTTTGAATGTCGGGCTGCGCCATCACCTTGTTAAACGCTTGCGCTAGCCGCTCTGTAATCGCAGGGGGCAAGCCCCTGGGGCCAAAGATGCCGTTCCAGTAACTGGCGTTGAAGTTCTTCAAGCCAAACTCATCCATCGTCGGAATGTTGGGGGCCACCGCCAAGCGGCTCTTGCTGGTGACGGCCACCGCCGCAACACGCCCTTCCTTGGCCGGTGCCAGCGCAGTAGAGGCCACAGCAAAGTGAAAAGCCACGCGACCCGCAATTTGCTCCAGCATGGCCTGGGGCGAACCTTTCATGGGCACGGCCGTGGCCTCTATGCCGGTGCGCGCCCGGAACAACTCGGCCACAAAATGCGAGGGTGCACCATGGCCCGAGGTCGCGTAAAAAAGATCGCCATTTTTAGCTTTGGCCAAAGCTACCAAGTCCGGCAGTTTTTGAATGTTCAAAGATGGGGTCGCCACCAAAACCATCGGTGCAGAGAATACATTAACGACCGGCGTGAACGAGTCGGGCATGCTGTAAGCAGTGCGCGTTTGCATGGCGGCCAGCATGTTCATGGCAGCAGAGTTGAACAACAAGGTGTAGCCATCCGGGGCGGCATTGGCCACCGCCACCGAGCCCACCGCCCCCGCAGCACCCGCCTTGTTTTCAACAATGATGGGCTGACCCAGCTCAACGCGCAAAGCTTCGGCTATGTGACGCATCACCGTATCAATGCCGCTGGCAGGGGGCCAGGCCACCACGATGTGAATGGGTTTACTGGGGTAATCGTTTTGGGCCATGGCCACACCCGCGCCTAAGCCCATGAGTGTTGCCATCAATAGCTTGAACATTGTTTTCAAAATTTTTTCCTCAAATAAATCCGAACGGGTCTGCTTGACTTATTTTTGCTTGTCAATGCGTGGGGTCAGGTGCAGTAGTGAAGCGTAAAAAACGCAATCAAAAAAAGGAACTCAGCGCACAACCAAAGGCTTCAACCCACCCGCAGGCAATATTTCCCCAATATCAGCCGCCGCCGCAAACCCATGGCGCTGGAAGATGGTCAGAACTTCGTCCACACACTCGGGCGCGCAAGATACCAACAAACCACCGCTGGTTTGCGGGTCGGTCAACAAGTCTTGATCAGTGGCGGAGAAGTTGTCGGGCAAGGCCACGTCGAACCCATAGCCCACCCAGTTGCGCCCCGATGCGCCGGTGACCATGCCCTGCGCGGCCATCTCACGCACGCCGTCTAGCAGCGGCACACTGGGCCAGTCAATCTGCACCGTGCACTTGGCACCACGCGCCAGCTCCAGCGCATGCCCAGCCAAGCCAAAACCGGTGATGTCGGTCAGCGCGTGCACACCGTCCAGCGCGGCCAGCTCAGGGCCGGGGGTGTTGAGCTTGGTGGTCACCGCAATCATCTGCGCGTAGCCGTCAGCACTGAGCTTCTCTTTTTTCAGCGCAGCCGACATGATGCCCACACCGATGGGTTTGCCCAGAATGAGCCGATCGCCCGCGCGCGCATCGGCATTGCGTTTGACGCGCTTGGGATGTACCAGGCCCAGGGCCACCAGGCCGTAAATCGGCTCCACCG
>CANCAO010000358.1 GCA_947374105.1 Comamonadaceae bacterium
TCACGGCCCAAGGCCAATAACACCACACCGAAAGCAATCGGTGTCCAAATTGCAAGGCTCAACAAACCCATCTTGTTCTTCTCCTTATCGGCTGAGCCATTGTTGGACCATAGGCCAAGTCACGAAATACGTCATCAGTGCAAAGACACCCAAGATCATGGACAGGGCGTAATGGAACAGGAAACCGGTTTGCACGCGGCGCACTACGCTGGCCACCCAGCCCACCAGCTTCCAAGAGCCATTGACAAACACACGCTCAATCACGCCTTGGTCGCCGCCCTTCCACAAGCCTTGCCCTAAGGCACGCGCGGCACGGGCTAGGACGTTCTCGTTGAACCAGTCCATGTAGTACTTGTTTTCCAGTAGGGTATAGATCGGCTGAACGCGCGCCTTGATGGCTGCGGGCAAGGCTGGGTTGACCATGTACATGTAGTAGGCGCTGGCCACACCCGCCAAAGCCAGCCAGAACGGCAGCGTGGAAAAAGCATGCAAGGCCATTTGCAGTGGGCCGTGGAAAGCCTCGCCCAACTCAGCCATCACGGGATGCTTGGCGGCATCGACAAAGATAGCATCTTTGAAAAATTCACCGAACAGCATGGGCTCAATTGTGATGAAGCCAATCACCACCGAAGGGAGAGCTAACAAGACCAACGGCACGGTGACCACCCAAGGCGACTCATGGGGCTTGCTGTGGTCGTCATGTTGGTGATCATCGTGATGGTGATCGTGGTGAGCATCCGGGTTCTGGTCGTAACGCTCCTTGCCGTGGAAGACCAAGAAGTACATACGGAAAGAATAAAAGGCGGTGACAAACACACCGGCTAAAACCGCAAAGCTGGCGAACCCACTGCCCCACAGATGGCTCTCGTGAACGGCTTCAATGATGCTGTCTTTGGAGTAGAAGCCTGCAAACAATGGCGTACCAATCAATGCGAGAGAGCCGAGCAGCGAGGTGATCCAAGTAATGGGCATGTACTTGCGTACACCGCCCATCCAGCGGATGTCCTGATTGTGATGCATGCCCATGATGACAGAGCCCGCACCAAGGAACAAGAGCGCTTTGAAGAACGCGTGCGTCATCAAATGGAACACCGCCACCGAGTAGGCAGAAGCACCCAGCGCTACCGTCATATAGCCGAGCTGCGACAAAGTGGAGTAAGCCACCACGCGTTTGATATCGTTCTGGATGATGCCCAAGAACCCCATGAACAGCGCCGTGATGGCACCAATGACCATGATGAAGCTCAAAGCCGTGTCACTGAGCTCAAACAGCGGCGACATGCGCGCCACCATGAAGATACCGGCAGTGACCATGGTGGCCGCATGGATCAGGGCAGAGATCGGGGTGGGGCCTTCCATCGAATCAGGCAGCCACACATGCAAGGGGAACTGGGCCGATTTGCCCATAGCACCGATAAAGAGGCAGATGCAAATCACAGTGACCAACATCCACGAGGTACCGGGGAAAATCAGACCGACCAACTCGGGCGCTTTGGCAAACACCTCGGTGTAATTGAGCGTGCCAGAAAAGGCCACGATCAAACCGATGCCCAAGATAAAACCGAAGTCACCCACGCGGTTAACCAAAAAGGCCTTCATGTTGGCAAAGATGGCGGTCGGTTTGTTGAACCAGAAGCCGATCAGCAGGTAAGACACCAAGCCCACGGCTTCCCAGCCGAAGAACAACTGCAGCATATTGTTGCTCATCACCAACATCAGCATGGCAAAGGTGAACAGCGAGATGTAGGCGAAGAAGCGGTTGTAGCCTTCGTCTTCTTCCATGTAGCCCATGGTGTAGATGTGCACCATGAGCGAGACGAAAGTCACCACCACCATCATCATGGCGGTCAGGCCATCGACCAGGAAACCGATTTCCATTTTGAGGCCACCCACAACCATCCAGGTGTAGAGCGTTTCGTTAAAACGAGCACCGTCCACGGCTACGCTTTGCAGCGTCATGGCGGAGAGCACGAAGGCCAGCAACACACCCAAAATGGTGAGCGTGTGCGAAAGACGGCGACCGATCCAGTTGCCACCAAATTTCGTACCAAAGATACCCGCCAAAGCGGAGCCAACGAGCGGTGCCAAAGGCACGGCCAGCAGGGTTGAAGCGGAGAGGGTTTGACTCATGTTGACGTGGTGTTGATGAACCTGGGGTTCAGCCCTTGAGCGTGTTGAGTTCGTCCACATTGATGCTGGCCCGGTTACGGAACAGCAGCACCAAAATGGCCAGGCCAATGGCCGATTCAGCAGCGGCCACGGTCAGGATGAAGAAAACGAAAATTTGTCCGTGCAGATCACCCAGGTAGTGCGAGAAAGCCACAAAGTTCATGTTCACTGCCAGCAGCATCAACTCGATGGCCATCAGCAGCACAATCAGATTTTTGCGATTCAGAAAGATGCCAATCACAGACAGGGCAAACAGCATGGCACCGAGCGAAAGAAAGTGTCCAAGGGTCAAGGTCATGCTGCATCTCCGGCAGAAGGGGGTTGCACTTGTGTGGCCGCCACCTTGACGACTTGCAATCGGTCGCTGGCCTTGACACGCACCTGATCAGACACGGCCACATGCTTGCTGTCTTTGCGCTCACGCAGGGTGAGGGCAATAGCCGCCACAATGGCGACCAACAAAATCACGGCCGCAATTTGCACTGGGTACACGTACTGTGTGTAGAGCAGCTTACCCAGCTCTTTGGTGTTGTCCAACTCCATCAAGGGTTGACCAATGACGCCTGCGACACGTGGCCCTTCGGTCACCCGAAAGCCCGACATCAACACGGCCGCCATCTCCAGCGCAATCAGCGCGCCTACGCTGGCTGCCAGCGGGAAGTGCTTCCAAAAACCCAAGCGCATGGCGTCGATTTTGATATCGAGCATCATCACAACAAACAAAAACAGCACCATGACCGCGCCCACATAAACAAGCACCAAGGTGATGGCCAAAAACTCGGCCTGGAGCAGCAACCAAATACCCGAGGCCTGGAAGAATGCAAGCACCAGGTACAACGCAGCGTGCACTGGGTTGCGGGCCGTGATCACGCGCAGTGATGCAAACAGCAACACGGCAGAAAATACATAAAAAAGACCAGTTTTGATGTCCATAGCGGGAATTACTTTCTTGCCATCAATCAGCGGCAAATCATCGGTATTTAGCGTCTGCCGCTTTGGCTGCAGAAATTTCGGCCTCGTAGCGGTCGCCAACGGCCAATAGCATGTCTTTGGTGAAGTACAGGTCACCGCGCTTTTCACCGTGGTATTCCAAGATGTGGGTCTCAACGATCGAATCGACCGGGCAGCTTTCTTCGCAGAAGCCGCAGAAGATGCACTTGGTCAGGTCGATGTCATAGCGCGAGGT
>CANCAO010000359.1 GCA_947374105.1 Comamonadaceae bacterium
CGCTGAACAACATCATCGTGGGTAACGATGGCAACAACATTTTGATAGGCGGCGCAGGCAATGACACGTTGACCGGTGGCGCAGGGGCGGACGTGATGCGCGGCGGCGCGGGTGAGGACGTCTATTTTGTGGACGATGTGAATGACCAAGTGATTGAGGATGTGGCGGGGCATGTAGAGACTTACCAGTATTACGACTGGTGGGGACGCCTGATGTCCTATAACAGTTACGTCACGGACTATGAGGTGGTGAACGCCTCGGCCAGCTTCACGCTGGGGGCTTACTTGGAAACGCTATACCTCACGGGCGCGGACAACATCAACGGTACGGGCAACGGGTGGGACAACTCGATCTATGGCAATGACGGCGATAACGTCATTTCCGGTATGGGTGGCAATGACAATTTGGTGGGCGGCGGCGGCAATGACCAGCTCTTTGGGGGTGATGGCTATGACACGCTTGACGGCGGTGCAGGCAATGATGTCCTGAGCGGTGGTGCTGGAGGCGACACGTATGAGGTGTCTGATGCGGGCGATGTGGTGGTGGAGGCGCAAGGGGAAGGGTTTGATCTGGTGCGTGCATCGGTGGACTACACACTGGGCGCAAATGTGGAAATGTTGGTTATGTTGGACGGGGCAGTTGTCGGCATCGGCAACGATACCGGCAGCGAGATTGAAGGCAATGACGCGAACAATTTGATTGTGGGTGGCGCGGGTGACGATGTGCTGGACGGCGGTGTTGGCGACGATGCGGTGTATGGGGGTGACGGTAACGATGTGATTCAAGAGCGTCGTACCTCGTACGGCTGGGGCACCAACGCCGATCTGTTGGACGGCGGTGCCGGTAACGACCGCATTGACGGCGGTGAGGGCAACGACACGATTAACGGCGGTAGTGGTGATGACGTCCTGTATGGCGGTGGTGACGGCAACAGCGAGTCCCGCATCACGATGGCCGACCGCGACACGATTGACGGCGGGGATGGCAATGACTTTATCGACGGTGGCTCTGACGCCGACGTGTTGCTGGGTGGCGCGGGCGACGATGTGATTTACGGGGGTGATAACGGTTGGTCGAGCGCCTATGAAGACCCGCAAACGGGTGAGTGGATTCAAATGTCCAACGACGATACGGTATCTGGGGGCGACGGCAATGACCAGATTGACGGTCAGCTGGGCAACGATGTGCTGTCAGGTGACGGTGGCGATGATGTCGTCAACGGGGGGGATGGTAACGACACGATTTACGGCGGCACGGGGAACGATATTTTGGTGGGCGGTATGTCCTACAACTATGGTGGGGGTGAAGGTAATGTGGTGATGGACGATGATTTCATCAGCGGTGGTGAAGGCAATGATGAGTTGTCGGGCGGTATCGGTAATGATATTTTGATCGGTGGTGAGGGTGTTGATTGGGTGGAGGGTGGCCAGGGAGAAGACGCGCTGTACAGCACGCACTTCGCCATTACTGGCGCGTTGCCCAACACACAAGACAGCACGGTCAGTCTGGACGATCTGTCGGGCGGTGAAGGTGATGACGTTTACTTCGTGGACGGGGTGGTGTATGGCAAAGTGACCTACACCGTGTTGAGTGATTGCGGTGAGCCCATTGCCGCTGAGCGCTTGAGCTGGACGACGGACAACGTGATGGAGTATGGCGGTGAGGGCTATGACGTTGTTTACAGCAACGCTGGGTTTACCTTGTCTGACAACGTTGAAGAGCTACGTCTCATTTTCGACACCACAACGCTCACAACAGATCCGCAGTATTACGCTGACATGGTGACTTACGGGCAGGACGGTACAGGCAATGCACTGGACAACGTCATCATCGGTAACGCGCTTGACAACCGACTGGATGGTGGCGCGGGAATTGACACCTTGGTGGGGGGCGAAGGTAATGACACGTATGTGAGTGATGATTGGCGCGACATCATCGTTGAGCAGGCCGGTGAGGGGACTGACACTGTTGTGAGTTCTGATGGTTATTGGCTTGACAACGAAAATCTGGAAAACCTGACGCTGACGGGCAACGCAAGTTGGGGGGAGGGCAACGAGCGCGACAACGTGCTCGTGGCGAACGATGCAGGCGTTGAACTTTACGGTGATGGTGGCAACGACAAGCTGGTGGGTGGCGCAGGCAATGACTGGCTTGAGGGGGGCACGGGGGATGACCGCTACGTGTTCCGCCGAGGCGGTGGCTGGGATGTGATCAATGACTGGCGGGGGAGTGACACTTTGTTCATGGGCAGTGACCTGACTCTCCAGGACTTGGATCTGACGCGCAGTGACTATGACCTGATCGTGAGTGTGCGCGACACCAATGACGGGGTCAATATTCGCTATTGGTTCGATGAGTCCGAAGGGGTGAGCCGCATTGAGTTTTGTGACAATTCTTTCATCGACCGGATCGGCATCAACGCCTTGTTTGATGCGCCCCTTATTGCCAATGACGATCATTTTCAAACCAATGAGGACAGCAGCCAAACGGTGATTGCAGCCGCAGATTTGCTGGCCAATGACACTGACCCGAGCGCGGGTAATGCCCTGCATGTCTCAGACTTTGACACGGTCACGGCAGAGGGCAACGCGGTAAGCATGGACGCCAATGGCGACCTGGTCTATGACATCAGCAACGACTACCAGTACTTGGCAGAAGGTGAGACGGTGGAAGACAGCTTCACCTACACGGTGGCTGACGATGCGGGCGCAAGCAGTAGCGCCACAGTGAACATGACCATCGTGGGGGTGAACGACTCGCCTGAAACCGTGGACGACACGGCTGCGGTGAGCGAGGACGGGCAGCTTCAAGTTGCGGGCAATGTGTTGAACAACGACAGCGATGTTGATACAAGCAATGTGCTGGCGGTCGAAAATGCCGGGGTTTACCAAGGCCAGTACGGCCAACTGACGCTGGCGAATGATGGTGCTTACAACTACCAACTCGACAACAGCAGCAGGGCCGTGCAAGCCCTGGGCGAAGGTGTGAGCGCCAGCGATGTGTTTGATCTTGTCACCAGTGATGGGCTGGTCAGTGTGGGAAGCACGCTAACGGTAGAGGTGACCGGCGTCAACGACGCACCGGTGGCTGTGAATGATGCGGCCAGCGTGTCGGCCAACACGCCGGTGACAACCATCGCGGCCAGCACGCTGCTGGCCAACGATAGCGATGTGGATGCGGGCGATGTGCTGCACGTCAGCAGCTTTGACACCGTGAGCACTCTGGGCAACACGGTGAGTGCGAACACAAAAGGTGACTTGGTGCTCGACATCGGCAACCGCTACCAGCCGCTAGCGGCGGGGCAGACGGTGCAAGACAGCTTTAACTACACCGCATCTGACGTGGCCGGTGCGACCAGCAGCGCCAAAGTCAACGTGACCATTGTGGGCGTCAACGATGCACCGGTGGCGGTGAATGATGCAGCTACCGTCAACGAAGACAGCGTCCT
>CANCAO010000360.1 GCA_947374105.1 Comamonadaceae bacterium
CCTGCACCCTGGCGACAAGGTGAGTTTTGAATTTGACGCCGGGCGCTTGATCATTTCGCCGATCAGCCGTCGCAAAGACAGCTTGCAAGAACTGTTGGCCATGCAGGGCGACGAGCCGCTGGTGATCGACAAGGACTGGGACAACATGCCCGCCGTCGGCCAAGAGGTTCCCCTTTGAGTCGCAAGGTTTGGCAGCGCGGCGACATTGTGGTGGCCAGTTTCGACCCCACGCTGGGCCAGGAGCAACAAGGACGCAGGCCCGGCATTGTGGTGACGCACGCCGACTTAAATCGGCTGGGCATGATTGGCGTGTGCCCCATTACGCAGGGTGGCATGGGTGCGCGCAACGCCGGTTTGTCGGTCAGCTTGATGGGCTTCGGCACGCAAACGCAAGGCGTGGTGCTGGTGCACCAGTTCAGAATGATTGACCCGTCACAGCGCGGATTGACCCTGATTGAGCAAGCGCCGGACGATTTGGTGGAAGAAGTGCGAGCGCGGGTTGCCGCCATGCTGGATTAGCAGCAAAACGCGATATAGCGCGCACGTTATCCACAATTACGTTGTTTTGTTGCATCTTGGATGTGTGCGTGCTATAAACGGCTTGCCTGGACTACTGGATATAAACCCATTCGGGTTTATCGGGGTCCGCACCAGAGGGCAACACATTCATGTCAAGCGTAAACAAAGTCATCTTGGTTGGTAACTGCGGGCGCGATCCCGAGATTCGCTACCTTCCTTCCGGCCAAGCCGTTGCCAACAAACAGGTAAACGTCCATGGTCAAACTCCCACCCTCAGCATCAGCGACGACATGCCCGAATCCGGCGGCGGTGGCGCAGCGGCTGGCGTAACCGATGGCCCCGACGTGGCAGCAAGTGATGACGACGAAGGCGGCGAAGGCGATGGCGACCCCGACCGACAAAGTAGAAAGGCACTCAGAACCAGAAACCCCAAGGTAGGCGCTGACCAGCGCAGTTCATCCACCAACAAACGCCGAGACGGCGCTGTAAACCAAATGACCTCAAACCCTCGCGCAGATGCGCAACCCAATGCCACCATTCCGGCTGGCGCTCTCCCCTCTCCCCTAAATCCTGACATTGCCCTGTGGCGCTTGCCCACGGTGTTGGCACACGTCCCGGTTAGCCGATCCCACTGGTGGGCGGGCGTAGCCGAAGGCCGTTACCCCGCGCCCGTGAAGCTGTCAAAACGCTGCGTCGCCTGGCGCAGCGCCGACATTCGCGCCCTGATTGCTTCTTTCTAAACGAGGTGCACCATGAAAAGCACCTTGAACGGCACAACGCCGGGAAAAAGCACGCCTGTACGCACGTCGGTTTCACTCGCAGCGGGAGGTCAACATGCCATTTGATCGCACCCTACTCCCCGACCCTGCAACCTACTTTGAAAACCAGGGCCTGACCCTCAAAGGCCCCCGGTCTGCCAAGTGGAAAACCACCACCTGCAACTTTCACGGTGGCTCAGATTCCATGCGCGTCAACGTCGCCACGGGCGCATGGGTGTGCATGAGCTGCAGCGAGAAAGGCGGCGACGTACTTGCCTATGAGATCAAGGACGGTGGCCGCGAGTTTGTCGAAGCTGCCAAAGCCTTGGGCTGCTGGGTGGACGATGGCCGTCCGCAGGTGCAAACCAAAGCCACGCCACTCAGCCCGCGCCTGGCGCTGTCGGTGATGGCGTTTGAATCCACGCTCGCGGCTGTAGCTGCGGGCAATGTGGCCAACGGCGTGGCACTGACCGATACCGACCGGGCACGCCTGATGGTGGCGGCCAATCGCATCAACCGACTGGTGGAGGCTTTCGCATGAATCCGCAAGACTATGAACACATGGCAGCCGGTCTGGACGACGACGTGGGGCTTGCAGTCGCTATCAATTCAGTAGCTGCTCCCGCACGTTCTACGAGGGCTAGCGGCCAATTTGGCACTGACTCATTGCCCAAGAGCACGGTGGTACTGACTTGCGGCGCTGACCTGACGCCCGAACCCGTGCAATGGCTTTGGCCGGACTGGCTGGCGCTGGGTAAGTTCCACCTGCTGGCGGGCGCGCCTGGCCAGGGCAAAACGACCATCGCCATGGGCATGGCCGCCACGGTCACCATCGGCGGGCGCTGGCCGGACGGGTCACGATGCGAAGCGGGCAACGTACTGATCTGGAGCGGCGAGGACGATTACAAGGACACGCTATTGCCGCGCCTGTTGGCTGCTGGAGCGGACCGAAACCGGGTGTTCTTTGTGGATGGCACGCGCACGGGCAATGCGGTCAGGCCGTTTGACCCATCCACCGACACGCGCACCTTGAAAGAAGCTATCCAGCAAATCGGCAGCGTGCGCCTGATCGTGATAGACCCGGTATCGACCGCCGTGGCCGGTGACAGCCACAAGAACACCGAGGTGCGCCGTGGCCTGCAACCCCTGGTTGACTTGGCCACCACCATCAACGCGGCGTTGCTGGGCATCACCCACCTGTCCAAAGGTGGCCAAGGCTCTGACCCGGCGCAACGGGTGATTGGCAGCATCGCGTTTACCGCCGTGGCGCGCGTGGTGCTGGTGGCAGCACGGGTGAAGGGCGAGGACGGTGCGGACAAACGCATCTTGGCGCGCAGCAAATCCAACATCGGGCCGGACAACGGCGGCTTTGAATATCACTTGGCGCAAGTGGAGGCCCTGCCCGGCATTGATGCCAGCCGTATCGAGTGGGGCCAAGCGGTAGAAGGCTCGGCCCGCGACCTGCTGACCGACCCGGCGGAGGGCGACGACGGGACCGACCATGCTGATGCTGTGAGCCTTTTGAAAGCGGAACTGACAGCGGATTGCTGGACTGGTGCCAACCATGCCACCCAGGCACTGAAAGATGCCGGATTCACCAAAAAACAAATTTGGACAGCATCCAAAAAACTTAAGGTCGTTCGCACGAAAGGCGGCATGGGCGGTGGCTGGTACTGGCGCTTGCCCGGTGGCCGTGATATTGCGCTGCCCGGCGAAGATTCCAAAGCACCCGAAGGTTCCGAAGATTCCCCGTCTGAAAAAATGGAACCTTTGGAATCTTCGGCGGTTGATCAGGCTGCAAGTGAGCTGGTCGAGGTGGAACTGTGAGCGCGCAGGCTCTGATCCGGCAGGCGCAGGCATCAGGCGTGGCGTTGCGGTTAGAGGGCGGCAAGGTCAAGGCCAGTGGGCCGCGCGAGGCAGTTGCGCGCTTGCTTGTGCCCCTGCGTGAGCACCGGGCAGCGTTGGCTAATGCGTTGCAAGCCGAGCCCTTGATGCCATTGCCCAGCGCCGTGACAGACGCAGCGCCTGAGCCAGTCGACTGGCACGCGCTGGACGCGGCCTATCTGGCCCACCACTTCAACTGCCCCACTTGCATCGCCGCCGGGCGTGGCAGCCGCTACGGGCAACGCTGTGGTGCTGGCATGGCGCTGTGGCGGGCGTATTCGGCAGCCTGACGCACTTTGCCCGTCTGAAAAGGTGGGCAATTTCCCAAATGATTTCGGAAAATAAAGGAGGAGAACATGGGTGGATTCAACAGCGGCAGGAGAGGTGGCAAGCGCACCACGGGCGATATGTGTGCGCTGGACATTCGCAGGCTGGCGCGTGATGGGTTGCTGGCACGCGGCACGGCATTTCTGTGGACATGGTCACGCGGCGACGAAAAAGTGGGCTCGATTCAGGTCTGGCCCGTGGAGCGCGACCGTGTGCGCCTGACCTACCGAACACGCGACTATGGCGCGGATGAATGGAAAGACATGGATTACTCGGTGCGTGTGGTCTGGACTGACTGCGCTTTGGGCGGGCAGCGCTCGTGGTGGCAATGCCAGGCTGTGCGCTGCGGAAGGCGCGTAGCGGTGCTGTACGGCGGTGGCGTGTATGCGTGCCGACATTGCCACAACCTAGCCTATCGTACCCAGCGTGAACAAGCCTACGACCGCGCCAGCAGCCGGGCAGACCGAATCCGCAAGCGGCTGGGATGGGAGCCCGGCATATTGAATGGCGACGGCGGCAAGCCCAAGGGGATGCACTGGCGCACGTTTGAGCGGCTGCACGCGGCGCATGAGGCGTATGTGAATCAGTCGCTAGCGGGTATTGCAATTAAATTTGGCGCACTTTCAGATATTTGGCGTCACTGATGCGTTCCACACGAATTCGCATGTCCATTTAGGACATTTCTCGCGCGTTTTGCCCCGATTCACAAGCTGTAGACTCTCGCAATAAGTATTCATTCGTCCAACTCAGGCCACAGTAGTCCACTTGCTTGAATCGCCCCAGTTGGCGACGCGGACGATGGCAAGAGCATACAAAAAGGGATTCACTTGAAATCAGGTATCAGAGACAACAGGACCAGGGGCAAAGTCGCAGAATTCCTGAAAGAGAAGGCCACCAGTGGCAGCCGCCTTTCGGTCGTTTCTGCCTACTTCACCATCTATGCCTACGAAGCCCTGAGCGATCAGCTCGATGGCATCGAATCGCTCCAGTTCCTGTTTGGCGAGCCCAAATTCATTCAGACACTAGACCCCGAGAAGACCGACAAAAAGGCCTTCAAGATTGAAGACGAAGGGCTGGAACTTGCCAATCGGCTTCAGCAAAAGGAAGTCGCCCGCCGTTGCGCCGAATGGATCACCAGCAAGGTCGAAATCCGCTCCATCCGCGAAGCCAACCTGCTGCACGGCAAGCTGTACCACATTGACGATGGCCGACGCGAGCACGCCCTGATGGGCAGCTCCAACTTCACGCAACGCGGTTTAGGCCTGGCTGCCGCGCCCAATATCGAGTTGAACATGGTGGTCGATAGCGACCGCGACCGCACCGATCTCAAAGCATGTTTTGATGAATTGTGGTCAGACACCGCACTGGTGGAAGATGTCAAAGCCAAAGTGCTGGAATATCTTGCCCAGCTCTACGTGGACCATTCCCCGGAGTTCATCTACTTCAAGACCCTGTTCCACGTCTTTGAAAAGTTTCTTTCTGGCCAAGAAGAACAAGCCCAGTTCTTTGACAACACCGCCATCACGGATACAGAAATCTGGAAAACCCT
>CANCAO010000361.1 GCA_947374105.1 Comamonadaceae bacterium
GACGCTGCCAAAGAAATCAAAGGCCTCATCACCGCCAGTGTGGAACGTGTCGAGCAAGGAACAGCATTGGTGGACCAGGCGGGCAGCACCATGACCGAAGTGGTGAGCAGCATCAAGCGCGTGACCGACATCATGGGCGAGATCAGCGCCGCCAGCGCAGAACAGAGTGCCGGAGTCGCCCAGGTCGGCGAAGCCATCACTCAGATGGATCAGGCCACGCAGCAAAACGCTGCGCTGGTGGAAGAAAGCGCAGCCGCCGCCGAGAGTCTGAAGGGCCAGGCCCAGCAACTGGTGGGGGCGGTGGCGGTGTTCAAGCTCAGTGGGGCTGAGAGCGGGGGTGAACAAGGCTACGCAGCAGCGCATCCGTCAAGCCGAGCAGGCAACATTGCGCGCCCGAGCTTCAAGCCCAACACCGAGTTTCGCAAGACCGGTACGTATGCGTGATCAATGAAATCAGTGAGATTTGAAAACGCTTGCTGAAGACTTTGATTCTTAAAAAAGGTGCACCATGTCCCTGCTCCATCGCCTTAATCTCTCCCACAAATTCGCCCTTCTTGGCGGGGTGGCTCTTATCATGGTGGCCCTGCCCACAGGGCTCTACATAAAACAGTCTCAATCTGAAATTGAGACTGCGAAGCTGGAGGCGCAAGGCACTGCGCCCGTGATCGAGCTGCAAAAAGTGGTGCAGCTCACGCAGCAGCACCGGGGTCTGTCGGCAGGCATGTTGGGTGGCAATGAAGCCCTGGCGGCCAAGCGGCCTGATACAAGTGACGCTTTGGGCAAGGCGATTACTTCGTTGGAAAGCCGTCTGAAGGAGGCCAGCGCACCTGCGCCCCTGATAACGCAGTGGGCTGAGCGCAAACAACGCTGGGTGAGTTTGGAGCAGGCGGTGGCGGGCCAGCAGCTCAAGCCCGCACAGAGTTCTGCGCAGCACACCCAACTGATTGCCGAACAGCTCGCGCTGAGTGAAGACCTGCTTGATGAATACGGGCTCTCTTTGGACCCAGGGGCCGACAGCTATGCCTTGATCATGGCGGCCTTTATGAACGCCCCGGCCTTGGCTGAACGCCTGGGCCAGATGCGTGCGCAAGGCACCGGTTTTCTTGCCACGGGCGACCTGTCGCCTGAGGGTCGTGCCACGCTGACGGCCATACAGAGCCGGGCCAATGAAATTTATGGCGACATGATGCGCAATCTGGGCAAGGCGACCACTGCCAATGCAGGGCTGAAGACCGAGTTGACCGCCAAAGCCGAGGTGTTGAAGACGCAGATCGAAAAGACATTGGCGCTGGCCGACAAGGAGCTGATCAGCGCGCCAGAGCTCACGTTCTCCGCCAATGAATACAACCAGGCGTTCACCAACACGATCAACGCGGTGTACGAGTTCAATGCGGTGGCTCAGACCAATCTGGTGAATCTGCTCCAGACGCGCGTGTCTGACTCGCGCCAGATGCAGTGGACGGTGTTGGGCGTGTTGTTGGGCCTGTTGAGCGCAGCGGTCGTTCTGGCGCTGGCCTTTGTCCGCAGCATCACGGTGCCGGTGCAAGAGGCCTTGCAAGTGGCACGCGCTGTGGCTGAAGGTGACTTGACGGTGGTGGCACCTGTGCGCGGCAGCAATGAGATCGGTCAATTGATGCAGGCACTACAGACCATGCAGAACAACCTAGCCAAAGTGGTGGGCGGCGTACGCAGTGGCAGCGAGAGCATTTCTACCGCCAGCGAACAGATTGCCCAAGGCAATAACGACCTCTCCGCCCGCACCGAGCAACAAGCCTCTGCCCTGGAAGAAACCGCTGCCTCCATGGAAGAACTCTCCAGCACGGTGAAACAAAACGCCGACAACGCCAAGCAAGCCAATCAGTTGGCCCTGAGTGCATCGACGGTGGCCGTTAAAGGCGGCGAAGTGGTGAGCCAAGTTGTCACCACCATGAAAGGCATCAACGACAGCAGCAAAAAGATTGCCGACATCATCAGCGTCATCGACGGCATTGCCTTCCAGACCAACATCCTGGCCTTGAACGCAGCGGTTGAAGCGGCCCGTGCCGGTGACCAAGGCCGCGGCTTTGCCGTCGTGGCCAGCGAAGTGCGCAGCCTGGCGGGCCGCAGTGCCGACGCCGCCAAAGAAATCAAAGGCCTCATCACCGCCAGTGTGGAGCGCGTTGAGCAAGGCACGGCCCTGGTGGACCAAGCCGGTAACACCATGACCGAAGTGGTGAGCAGCATCAAGCGAGTAACCGACATCATGGGCGAGATCAGCGCGGCCAGTGCTGAGCAAAGCGCCGGTGTGGCACAGGTCGGTGAAGCCATCACCCAGATGGACCAAGCCACGCAACAAAACGCCGCTTTGGTGGAAGAAAGCGCCGCAGCGGCCGAGAGCCTCAAAGGCCAGGCCCAGCAACTGGTGGGGGCAGTGGCGGTGTTCAAGCTTGGTGGTAACGAACAGAGCTACGCACCTGCACCTGTGGCCTATGCGCCAGCACCGAGTAGCAACACAGAGCGCCGCGGCCCCAACCGTGCCAAGAACGTCGCGCGGCCTGACTTCAAGGGCAAGACACCCACCGCAGCACCCAAGAAGACGGGTACGGACGATGAGTGGACGAGTTTTTAAAATCTAAAGACAGCAGCTCAAAAAAACCATGGCGCTATGAGCGCCATGGTCAGCCATGCGGGCCTCCCGCGCGTTGCGCCATAAAGAAATTCCTTCTACTTTGGATGTGCAATTTTTCTTGAGATTATCCGCGCAGCGGGTGCTCGGTAATGAACTGACGCAGGGCTGCGTTCACACGGGTCTGCCAGCCCTTGCCGGTGGCCTTAAATGCATCCAACAGGTCAGCGTCTAGGCGAATCGCAGTAAAAACTTTGGTTTCATCAGCTTTCGGGCGACCGCGTGGTCGCTTCATGGCAATCAATGCGGCATAGGTCTCTGGCGCAAATGCTCCGCTTGCGGGCTTCGCGCCCTTGTGCCACTCGCTGTCGAGCTCTCGCGCATCTGCATCAGCGGCGATACCTGCATTGATGGCAGCAGTCTCATCATGGGTAGGGATGATCGTCCCTGGTTTAAGTTTCGGCATAGCTTTTCACCTCTCGAGGGTTGGCCTTGCGCAGGCTGATGACGCGCACAGCATCGGCGCGAAGGCAGAACACCATCACATGCAAGCGGTAGCCAATGTACCCTTTTGCTTCAAACCGAGGTTCGTCATATCGCTTGCGGACATCTTCATGAACTACTGCGGTTTCCCATTCAAAGTCGCCAGCTCCGGCAAGAGACAAACCATGCTTATCCATGTTACTTGCGTCTTTGGCTGGGTCAAATTCGTAGTGCATCTTAATTATTGTATAAACAATTATTTTTCTGTCAATGACTCTGATTACTCTTGGAACAAAACCCTCTTCCTCTGTTTTGATGCCAAGGTTGCAACGGTGCGGGCAAGCATTGACAACGAACGTGCGGTCAGCTATCTGGAGGTGTCATTCAAGACGCAAGTCCAAGAATGGAAGAATACTTTGCTGCGTGGCAAAGACCAGAAAGCCTTGGACAAGCACTGGAACCAGCCGCTAAAGCTGTGAGGTCCAGGGGGCTTCTCTCTTTAGCTGCTGAACTCTGCGCTACACCTTTTTGCTACGCCCCACTTTTACAATTTGGCTGGCTGCCCTGGGCTTGTCCTTCTTGTCCTCGTGCGGCACAAACCCGATAGGCCGCTTGGGTGGGTCGGGGGGCGTCATCAACTCGCGGATGGCATCAAACACCTGCTTGAGCTGGGCGCGCGTGTTGCGGCTAAACGTGTCATGCGACATGGCCAGTGATTCGGTCTTGTCTTGCAGCGCGGCCAATTGTTTGGCCAAGTCTTGGTGAGTCGCAGCCATGGCGCGCACCTGCACAAAGGCCCGCATGATCTCAATGTTGATGGCGATGGCGCGTGGGCTGTTCAAAACCGATGACAGCATGGCCACGCCCTGCTCGGTGAATGCATAGGGCGCATAGCGGCGACCACCCCGGCCCACGTTTGAGGTCACAAACTGTGACCTCAAAGATTGCCACTCCTCGGGCGTGAGCTGGAACATGAAATCCACCGGAAACCGCTCGACATTGCGCTTGATGGCTTGCACCAGCACCTTGGTTTCCACCCCGTAGAGCGCGGCAAGCTCGGCGTCCAGCATCACACGCTGATCGCGCAAAGACAGGATGTGGCGGGCAATGTGGGGCTGCAAGGCAGTAATGGCGGGTACCTGTTCCAAAGCGTTCACTTCTTCTGTAAAAAATACTCTACGTCCACATCCGCTTGCTTGAGGATGGCGCGCAAAGTGCCCTCAGGCATATCACCGGGGTGATTGGGGATGGTGGTAGTCGCCCCATGCCCCAGCCTTTACCAAGCCACGACCAAGGGGTAGTCAAATGACTCGCGCAGTGGGGGCAGTGCGGCTATGGAGGCATCAGATTGGGATTCGATCAATTTCTTGGCCACATCGCGCGCGATTTCAATCGTCTCCTGTAGGGTGCGTCCTTGGGCCACCAAACCTTGCACCACATCACTGGTTGCGAGGTAAAAACCTTCAGGCAATTTTTCGATGTGCAACTGAATCATGTGTTCCATGAGAAACCCCTCACAACAAGCAGTAAAACCTCAATCGAGGCGGTGATGGGTAGTGTAAGGGCGCTCGTATTTCTTTGTCAGTCCATGCTTGCGTCGGGTGAGACGCAAGACGCTGGATTTGGCTCTGAACTATGGCCGCTCAAGCGAGTCGATGTGGCTAACTTCCTGCGCAAAGTTGCCGCAGGCGATCTCGGTTGGCAATATAGAAAAAATTTCCATACAATTAAGCCCGTGACAACCAAGCACCGCTTTCGCAACAAGTACCGGTTGCAGTTGCGGGAGAAAGACCACGAACCTATGCACGTGCATCTTG
>CANCAO010000362.1 GCA_947374105.1 Comamonadaceae bacterium
TCCATGCCGTACCAAGGTCCTTGATCAACAGGCAGCGAGATATCGAGAAGTTCACGCTGAAGTGTGTATCTAAGAGCGTCAGGGTAGCCCGTATTTTTATTGGTGTAGCTGCTGCCAATCACGGTGATGCCGATGTTGTCCCCACCGCCTAACAAGCCCGCTTGGCTTGCTGAGGTCTTGCTTACTTTGAAGCTTAATATTTGCTCTGGTGGGAAAGCGGCAGACCCTGGAGGCATCAAGCGAACCATATCCCTAGCCCTGGTATTCGATTTTTGCTTGGCCCAAGCCAAAGCAAATTTTTCTTCTGCAGTTGCAGCTAAAGCAGTTTTTAATGCCGGGGTCGCATCAATGCCTGCTTTTATGGTTTCTGCGGCCAGCATGGCACCTGACGGGGACCAATGGGTATCCAAACGTAGGAAGAGTGGTGTATCACTTTGGCGCAAGGGGCTTGAAAGGAATGCTTGGTTAAGATTTACAACAGCCACGCCACCAGCAGTTAGTGCTTTCACTATGTTGTCATACTTACCCGCAGTGTAGGCATCCAGCGGATTACTGGCAGGAAGTTGATCGGCATGAATACGAATCTTCGAGGGAACAATCACGACCGCTAGGGCTATACCACTACGAGCGAACAATGCATTTGCTTTTTCAAGCAATTGAACAGTGACTTGAGTGTCTTGCGCATCGCTCTGCAAGGCAAATTCATAGGGGGTAAACAGCCAGTCGCTATTCTTTCCACCGACAATAGGTTGATATCCCTGTGCCTGTACTGATGGCAGGCCGAACCCGGCTGACAATGCGGCACAAATGATTAATTTATTAAAAATTCGTTTTTTCATTTTTTATTCCTATCTTAAAATCAGTAGTTTGTAATATGAAATATGTTGATATCTTGATTGAAATCAACGACTTGGTCAGCATGTCATTTTTCCACTAAATTGAGCTTGGACATAACTGAATTACTTTCAAAAAACCGCATTGTGGTTTTAGTTAAAAAGTTAAATTGGCTTTTATCGAAGAATGTCTCAATGTATCAATAGTAATAGATTTTTTGATCTAGTCTCCCGTGTGTACAGCGTTAATTCCTTCGGAGACGTCTCGGGATAGTATCTTGCCTTGTTCATTGTTTGTTTTTGGCTACAGGGCGATCAAAGTGAATCTGCCAGCTATGGATGCCCGGTGCCAGGCCCGTGAGTACTACTGCTGCTCGCCAAGCATCGACTGTATCAATTTTCAGGGGAGATTTGGCTTGACCATTGGGCGATATACGCAAGGAAGCCCCTGATTCCGGCAGATTTATCCATACCGACACAGGCTGCTCCAAAGGCGTACTCCCTTTGACTGTGACACTTAGTTGCAGTGCAGTTGGGCTCGATTCCAGTTTAATATCTACACGTTCTCGTTCGCGCCACCAATCTGCTACTTGACCACTAGTGGCTAGCCACATGTGATCGCGACGTGCTTTTAAGTGCTTGAGAATTTCCGTCCATTGTTCCAAGGGTAGAAAACTTTGGTTGGACATTCTCACTACCGACAAGCCGGCCATTTTCTCAGCCATGTCAAGTTCACCTAGAAAAGTCCGGTTAGCTCTATCTGGGTCACCTCCCTCCATAATGTCGTCGACACTGCTCATGGTTCCTGGTAAGACTACTGTGGCTTTGATTGGAGGGGGCGTGGCTGGATCAGGCAACACCATAAAAGGCAGACGCGCTTCGACCGTACCCATAAAAGCGATATAGTGACCAAATTGACGTTCGTTTAGTACTTTTTCCGTAGTTTTGTCATAAGAATCCATCGGTGGCTTGAAACCCGCATCGACGGCTAGTTTCAAGCCAGCATCCTTGAAGTCTTTGCGCATGACGTCGAGCCGTTTGGCTTGTGTTGCTGATGTCTGATTCTTGAAGCCGCTGAATTTGTCGCCAAGATAACCGAGTTCATGTCCACGGTCTTGAAGCGTTTTGAGCATAGGTGCCGACATTGGCGCTAGTTCGCTCAAGGCAAAGTAAGTTGCGCGCCCACCAATGTCTTCGTACGACTTGGCAAAAATCAGATCACTATCAACAATAATGTCAGTTGCTTCGATTGCCAATACAAAGGCGCTGGTATGTGGATGTGGCCAAGCAGACACATAGGCGCTTGGTCGACGCAACAGCCACTCCAATGCGTCGTAAGCTATAGCGTCGAGCAGTTTGCGATCAGCTGCTAACCAAAGCCTCTCCGGATAACCTAGCACCACGGATCGTGACATTGCTCCCGTATGCTGGCGGCGTTCGTCAAATATAACGGTGGAAGTCGGTTTACCGGCGATGAAGTTACGCGACCAATCCATCATGTGCGCCGCCGTGTTTCGACCCTCTAATCGTAAGGGGTACCATTCCTTGGGGCGTTCGGTCCAGATGCGCTGGCCTGCCGGCAAGTGATGCGTTACTGGACTGTCACCATGAGGAATCATGAAATTGTCATCATCGTTTGCTTGCGTCGTCCCTACAACCTTGATGTCTAGGGCACGCTCCATGAAGTCAAATCCAAGCCAAGCGGCGTTCTCGCCCCGAACACCCGTCAACCAAGTTGCCAGAATGCTTCCGCCCTTGGCCCGAAAATTCAATACGGCTTGTTTTTCCCGCTGAGTTAAAACCACCGATGAGGGTAGCAGTAACACGCCTGACGCAAGTGCTTCCAAGCGTTCTGCCGAGTTGATGGTCTTGAAAGGAATTTTGTATTTTCGAAGCAAGGCTTCCCATACACGTAGATTGGCTCTGGCATCTAGGCCGCCCGAGGCGAAGTAGGCTTGTGTGGCAGGCGATGCGTACAAATGAACCTCTGGCAGCCAATTGCCCATGCCGGAAACGCTCGCACCTTCGCCAAGGTTTGAGTGCTGCTGTGCCAGTTCCATATGGCGAAGAGGTGCAACAAACAGACTTGATTCACCTGCTGATTGCTTGTCGAATAGGTTGGGGGGAATAAAAAACCCTGCGGGAGGATCTGGAGGCATCCATGAGGGAGGGCCTGCGACGCCTTGTGCCTCGACCAAAGGAGAAAAACCAATGATCAAAGAGAATCCAAAAACCATCAACAGGAAGTTGATACGAGTTTGGAGCCTCTCGAAATAGGATCGACCTCGCGACCGTGTTTCGGGATATCTTGTCAGAGCAGACGACAGTGATTTGCGTCTCTCAGCGGACCAGTTTTGTGTCAATTGCTTGCCTCTGTAGCTGTTCAGGGTGTTTTTTGTATTTCCTGCATAACTCTAGTCGCCCATTCAATATATCCTTTTTGTGTCAAATGCAGTCCATCAGTTGTTTCCCACTCTCCGAGTCGTGATAGCTTAAGAGAATCAATATAATGACACGGTTTGACACTAATTTTCAAGAAATCAGAAACTTCTCGTACTCGAATGTTTGTTTTTTTGCTATTACCACCCTCAGTCCCCCATGGTGGACCAACAAAAATGCAAGAAATGTTACTTCCCTCAATAGTACTGGTAAGATTTCGTATTTCTTGAAAAGCCCATTTCTTGTCCATATTAGGTGCCGAATAATTGGCTACAGAATCACCCATGACCAATATAACTAAATTGGGCGGGTCTACGGCAACCAAGTCCAAATAAGACTTTGTATTAGGGATTTTTCCAAGCTTAAAATACGCAGGATTAGACCCTATTTTTTCTAAACTTCCACAATTACCTTGGATTGGCGACACCCAATGACTTGGAAATGCACCACATACCGCCAAGGTATGTACTATTGCCCCTTGGTCGGCGAGTTGATTATGTAAAATAGTACCAAAAAAACCTGGTGTTGCTAAATGGCTGGCGCCAAGCATTAGAATTTTAAGACCTAATAATTGCATTAGAAGTACCTTTAATATCCATGATTTTTAAATTTCATTGAATATATATTATTTCAATGATTGTAAAAAATATTTAATTTCTGGGATGTGAGATGTGTGTTAAATAATTAATAAGCTTTTTTATCTGGCGCCATATACGCTTTCAAGACCCGTGGATCCAAATAATGCAACAAGTATTAAGAGTATGGTTGTGCAAATTTTTTTGCGTAGATGCTTGTACCGATGAGAAATTTTAAAGAAGAAAATTTCAGTTGTTAGATAAAGTGAAACAGCGACTATGCTGATGGTTGTTTTACTATCCAAAGCCAAATTTATAACATAGGCTTCTCTAGACCAGCTAGGGGAAAAAAGCGAACTAAGCTTAGTTATCAATATTGAAGTATCAGATTCAGAAAAAATTATCCGTCCAATTATAATAATGATTGGAAGTAATGTTATGTTAATCCAAAATCCAAGGCGAGGCCAAGGTAAGCGAGACGCTTGATAGGCTATCATCCATGCGGTACCATGAAATAATCCCCACGCTATAAAATTAAAAGTCACGCCATGCCACATGGCAGACATCATAAAAACCACAAGTATGGTGAGGCCAAGCCCCAGATGTTTTCTTAAAGGATTAAAAAACATCTCTTTAAGCACTGCCCCAAAACTTAAATGCCAGCGTTGCCAGTACTCAATAATATCTTTGGAGGCAAAAGGAG
>CANCAO010000363.1 GCA_947374105.1 Comamonadaceae bacterium
CTCGTCAAGCGATTAGGGGCACTAAAATTGGTCGGCATGGCAACTACTGTGGCCTGTGTGTTGTGCATTCTTCAATTTGTTTTGTTGCGCCCCATGAATTGGAGTGCATTCCAAGTGGCGCCTGAAGTGATCTGGCTGTCTTTGCTTAATGCGATTGCTTGCACGGCAGTGCCCGTGTTGCTCGTGATGATGGCCATTGAACGTATTGGTGCTGGGGCTACAGCGCAGACCGGCATGGTAGGTCCTATAGCCACTATTCTGATGGGTGTTTGGATTTTGGGTGAGCCTTTTACGATCTGGGTGGGGTTCGGAACTGCGCTGGTGGTCGTTGGAATTCTTGTTTTTAGCCATGCAAGCAGTTAGCACGCACTCTGAAAATCTCAGTCTTTGATCTAAATAGTGGAAAAAATGAGACAAATATTTCTTATAATGTGAATTAATGCGCAGAGCCCGGATATAAAAATACCAATCTTTTTGGTAAATAACTTACATTCTCTTAACAAGAAATAGGCGGCAGCATTGATACATTTAGCTACACGTGACTTGATCAAAGCACAGTTAACCACTCCTTTTCGATACTGCGGACTGATTTTCGCGTTATTGGCGGGTTGTATTTGCATGCCGCTGACGGGCATGTCGCAAACTAAAAATCCACCCAGCCCAGCCTTTGACCTCTACAAAGAAGCCAAATATGATGCCGCGGCGGCCCGTGGCTTGTCTGATTTATTGGTGCAGCCTTGGAACCATGAGTTGCGACTCTTGGTTGCTGATAGTTTGCACCGTATTGGTAAAGTTGCAGATGCCAAAATTCAGTTAGAGACTTTGGATGGAACCAGTGTGGCCAAGGAGGCTAAAAGTCGACTGAGCGCACTGGACAAGCCTGCACTCAATCTGGTTGCTAGTACTCCTGCCCCTGCGCCAGTCGTTGTGGTCACACCGATAGTCATACCTGTACTCGTTCCTGAGTCGTCCCCCGTCGCTGTATTGCCAACCCAGATTGTGGCTCCTGCACCACTACCGGTGGCTACGATTGTCCCCACTCCTGCCTTGGCAAGTCTTCCTAGTCGATCGCCTGTCTCTGTCCCTATTGCGATAAGCAATCAATCAGTGATGATGCCTTCTGGAGGGCTACTTCAACTGGCCCCATTTCAATATATTCCTCCTGCGGGGGTACGTTTGCCCGAACAGGCGGAGCAGCCGAAACGTAGCCCAGAATACCAGCGGCTTGTGGATCTGAACGCGGCGGGTGACTACCAAGCTCTAGGAACAGAAGGACTGGCCTTGCAGGCAAAAGGCGGCATGGATGATGAGTTGAAGTTGATATTTGCTAACAGTCTTGCGTGGACAGGTCGTTTGCCGGAAGCAAGGCAAACCTATCAAAGTTTGACAACGGGAAACTTGGCTAAAGAAGCGAACATTGGCCTCGCCAACATAGATCGTTGGTTGGGCTACGATCACCGAGCTGCACCTGTTTACCGCTCGGTGTTATCGACAGACCCGGAGAATGCGGATGCCTTGCTCGGGCTTGAATTGACATCGCGTGAACTCAGTCCGCGCACGATTTTGAGCTATGGTGGCACTAGTGACTCTTCAGATCTTTACACGCGTTCCTATGCGGTAAATCATAGGTGGCGAGATAGTAGTGGTGCGAACATCATGGAAGTGGAAACCAGTCGATTTAAGGGCAGTTTGCCCGGGTTAGAGGTTGAGCAAAAAGACGCAACCTTTCGCTACAAAGCGCTGGAGCTTGAGTACAGGCCAAGTTTTGAGGTTAGCACTATAGGTAATGCCGTGTACGGTGGCGTGGGTGTTTCTTTAGGGGAGCGCCCGGTCTTGGTCGAAGCAGGGCTCGTTAACTGGGGTCGTTTCACAAGCAATCCGAACGCATTAGCTGCCAATTTGTCGGCCTCACATCTGGGGCTACAAGTCCCACACGATTTCAGCTTTGGCAAGCTGGTGGGGCGAGTTGATGCTTATGGTGTCTCGGACGGAAACACTATTTTGACCAGTAGCCTGCGCCTGTCTCCCCGGTGGCGACCTTTGGGATCACACTTTAAGCCGCTTTTGAGTATAGATACGCGCGATGCCAAATTTAATACGATCAATTATTGGTCACCCGCTCAAGGTAATGGCTCCGTGAGTGCCGGACTGCTTGGCGAGTGGGGCAGTGATAGCTGGAACCTTTATGCGTCGGGTCAACTCGGAACAGCTTTATACGGAGATGCGGGAAATAGCTGGAGTTGGACAGCGGGTGGCAAGCGTTGGCTTACAGACGATATTGCCATCAGTTTAAATTTGTGGAGTATGTTTGGTCAACGTGACAATTCGATTTATCGCGCAAACTCATTCTCTATTAATTTGGAAAAATTGTGGAGATAAAAAAACTCATTAGACTTTTGATAGCTACCGCAATTATCAGCGGCATGATCTATCTATTGATCATGAGCTATCAGAATGTGCTTGAAACGCAAGGTTCGTTTGCGTTGTTGCTTGAAAGTTATGTGCTGACAATCATCAGTACATACCTGCTGATTTTCCTCGGTTTGCTTGTGATTCGATACGCGGTACTGATTCTTTACTCCTTCATGGAGCATTTTGAAGTGATCAAGCGTGGCTATCCGCGGTATGTGGAGCGAGCAGAGAGCTCTTTACCCATGATATCTTTGGTTGTACCTGCATACAACGAGGGACTTGTGATTCAGGCGGCAATTCGTTCATTACTCCTGCTCAGCTATCCAAATTTTGAAATCATTGTGATTGATGATGGATCTACAGATGATACTTATGAGAAGGCCATGGTCGTCTCACAAGAATCAAATGATATATCTGTTCGAGTAGTAACTAAGCGAAACGGTGGCAAGGCAGAGGCTTTGAATACGGGTATGACCCTGGCCAGGGGTGAGTTTGTGCTCAATATGGATGGCGATACTAAGCTAACAAGCAATACTTTAAGAGCATGCGTTAGACATTTTGAAAATCCAATGGTGGGTGCAGTTGCTGGCAACGTAAAAGTACTAAATCGAGATAGCATATGGAGCAAAATTCAAGCCCTAGAGTATGTCGAAGGTTTGGCAATGGCACGCAAAGCACAAAGTTATATGCGTGCCGTCAATATCATTCCCGGTCCACTGGGCATGTTCCGCAAGTCTGTGCTCCAACAAGTAGGTGGCTATGATCACGATACATTCGCAGAGGATTGTGATCTAACTCTTAAAATGCTAATGCACGGTTGGCATATTGCCTACGAACCTAATGCGATTGCATGGGTGGAAACTCCCAGCCGCTTGTTGGATTTGCTGAAGCAGCGATATCGATGGACTCGTGGGATTTTACAAGCCACTAAAAAACACAGCTACGCACTTTGGCAGCCGAGGAAGGCAGGCGTTAATTGCTTCATTCTTTGGTACATGTTATTTGAAGGAATCATGTGGCCTTTTTCGACTTTATTGGGAAATGTATTTTTTAGTTATGTTGCTATTCAATATGGATTAGCATCACTTTTGTTTTATTGGTGGTTACAACTAACCCTATTGGACGTGGTGGCTGCTGCTTACTGCGTCATAGTTGAAGAGGAAGAGCCATCGTTAATACTATACGCTGTTACGTTTAGACTTTTTTATATCAATATTATTGACGTCTCTAAAGTATTTGCAACGATTGAAGAGTGGCGCGGTCAGGCGATGACTTGGGGTAAACTCGAACGAGAAGGAAAACTTTAATATGGATTTAATTTCAATATTAGCAACAGTAATTTTGGCTACTACTATTGGTACGGTCATGATCGGTGTGGCAGCCTATGTTGCGTTTAAATTACGCGACAAACGCAAGCCTAAATCCAAAGTCGCTGGAGAGGTGGATGGTGTTGTACAGAGTGAGGTCTATGAGCCTATATTTTTGAGTAAATATGTACCTAAACCATTATCTATAGATGAAACTGAGGAGCAACAAAACAAGCCGTTAGTTGCCTAGCACGTTATATGCAAATGACATTTAGTAATTTACCCCAGCCAAGAGAAAGGCATAAAGACATTCCGTTTTACAAACGGCTGGGTTTTTTCATGTCGCCGTTTTTTATTTTTGGCATATTAGTCCCAGTCTTTACTTACACCATCATGATGGATGCGCTGGGTTGGCCCTCACCTCTGGTCGGACTGAGGGGGGTGATTGCTTATTTCTCGCCAACAAGTACACGGATAGTATTGTATACATCCCCGCCAACACGGGCTTACTTTTCAAAAATTGGTGGAAATTACGATACTTTATTGACACCTTGGCGTGATTATTTCAAAAATAGAAAACATGATGTAACTGAAATCAGTGATTTGGCAAATTTGAAAGGATTTGAAAATGGCGTTTTGATATTGCCATCTACAGTGGCAATTAGTGATATTGAGAGATCTGAAATTGCCTTGTTCAAAATGCGTGGAGGAGCGGTGTTGGCTACTTGGGCAACTGGCACTCGGAATGGCAATGGTGATTGGGTTGGGTGGCAGTTTCTGGAGACCTTAGGCGCGAAAACAGTCGGTGAACTGCCCGTGGGATCAGAGTCACGCCAACTCATTTTATCTGGTGAATCACCTTTGTCCCACACACTGGGATCAGGGCAGCGGATCTGGATGAGTAAAACCTCGGAATCACTACTTCGTCTAAAAGGAGAGCAGGTCGCAGGCCGGTTTATGAACTGGTCGAGAACCATAGAAGATGAGTATAGAAACGAAGGTGCTATTGTTTATTCTGAGACCAAAGTCGATTCGGGTTCATCTAGTCGATCAGTTGTATTTGCATTTTCGGAAAGTGCGTGGGAGTCACATCCGCTACTACCGTTTAACTTGATTGATGATACTTTACAGTGGCTCTCTCGTGCGCCAGCTATGGTTCGTTCTGCTTGGCCCAGCGGCAAGCAGTCAGCTCAAGTGATTGAGATGGATACTGAGGAGGGTTTTCCCAATTCCTTAGCATTTGGAGCTTTACTCCGCTCTGTTTTAGATTATCGACCGACTTTTTATGTATTAACATCTGTCGGAAAAGAGTTTCCTGATGTGCTTAATCAACTTGACAAAGATTTTGATGTTGGATATCACGGCGATGTGCATGAAAGCTTTAAGAGTCAGTTGCTACCCTTGCAAGAGCAGCGCATATTGACCATGCGGAATCAAATGTCCGCGGTATTATCCGATGTACAGCGCATCAAAGGTTTTCGTGCTCCAACCGAAGGCTATAACCAAAGTACAGAAATTTTATTACAGAAATACGGTATCAGACATCATGCAGTTGATCCGCAAAGAACCGAAGGACGACTTCCTGAGTTGCTTGTACAAGATGGTGTTGAACGTACGGATTCGATTGTTTTACTACCGCGTACACAGAGAGACGATATTAATCTTGCAAATCAGCAATTAAATGTCGAACAAACAACGCAAGCATTAATCGATGATTTTGACTTGGCTGCAGAGACGGGAGCATTAGGGTGGTTAAGTGTTCACAGTCAAAACTTTAAGCCAGATAATGTTTTATTCAAAGCTTTGCCGGATTATTTGGCGCACGTCAAAAAACATAATAGTACTATATGGTTAGCCAATGCAAAACAGGTTGCTGACTGGTGGCGTGAAAGAGATCGATTCAAACTTTCATATAAACAACTTGGGCAAAGACTTGAATTTAACGTAACGGTTACAGGTGAAAAGCCTGTTCAAAAAGTTGGCATGACAGTAATGCTGCCTCAAAAAGGGGTTTTGCCTACTGTTAGATCTTTAAAAATTGGATTCAAAGACCCATTAATTATTAAAATTGATGATTACAGGTCGACAATCATTTTTGATGAGCTAGCACCAGGGAACTACGCATTCCAGGTCACATTCTCCTTGGTTAAATAAAATTATTATTGTTACATTTCAACAGGATTTATTAAAATGAATATAGATAATTTGAAAAATTATGTAATAACGCAGCAAATTCCTATGCAATGGAGTGGTATTTTGCGTGCCATGTCGTCCGAAATGTCATCGGTATCTGACGCTCCAGATTTGCGTGATTTTTTCTTTCGAATTGGTGAGCGTTTTGCGTCAGATGTAAGCATTAAATTTCAATCTATTGAGACACTTGAGGATTTAGAGGTGGGGTTGAATTCCTTTTGGTCAGAAATCAACTGGGGTTGGGTTGAGTTGACAGAAGAGGAAGGCGTCATCGATATAGTGCATCAGTGTGCACCTCTGGCAAAGGCCTTCGGAGAAGCTGAACTTTCATGGAGCGTTGGACTGTTAGAGGGGTTTTATCACACCTTGTTTAATG
>CANCAO010000364.1 GCA_947374105.1 Comamonadaceae bacterium
CATGCCGTCACGATGTTCAGCCGGTTTGTGAACCCGCATGTGGTCAAGGAACTGATTGCACACGGCGGTTTGGCACGCGGTGGTGAGCGCCGGCAAGTGACCTTGCTGTTCTCGGATATCCGAGGCTTCACCTCTCTGTCCGAGACGCGTTCACCCGAAGAGGTGGTGGCCATGCTGAACGATTATTTCAGCATGCAAGTGGGTGTGATCTTCAAACACGGCGGCGCGCTGGATAAGTTCATCGGTGACGCCATCATGGCATTTTGGGGTGCGCCGCTGGACGATGCCCAGCATGCCGAGCATGCCATTGAGGCGGCGCTGGAGATGTACGAGCGGGTGTGTGAGTTCAAGGTCAAGATGGGTGAGACGGGACTGGTGTTTGACGTGGGCATTGGCCTGCATTCCGGCCCGGCGGTGGTGGGCTTGATTGGCTCGGAGCAGCGGCGCGAATACACCGCCATTGGCGACACCGTCAACCTGGCCAGTCGCATTGAGGGGCTCACGCGGGGCGTTGCCCCGGTGCTGGTGTCTGAGGACACCATGAAGCTGTGCCCGGATGCGTTTGACTTTGTTGACCGTGGCTCGCACCCGGTCAAAGGTCGCTTGCAAGGCGTGCGCTTGTTTGAGCCGCGCAGAAAGTTTCGGTGATTTATTTTTTCTGAAGGGTAGTGGGCTGCTCAGACGCGGCACTGAGCTCCTCGTTGGCCAAATTCTCAATCATGGCCAGCAGCACGCGGCGCACAGTGGCCACATCCGACGGCGCGATGTTTTGTGTGCTGACCTCGTTGGCCGTCTCCGCCAGCGGTACCAATTTTTTCTTGAGTGCACGGCCCTGCGGGGTTAAATAAACATAGACGTTTTTCTTGTTGGTGGGGCGTTGCTGGCGGGTGATGTAGCCCAGGGCTTCCATGGCCTTCATGGCGGCAAAGGTGGTGGGCTCCATCACCCCGGCGCGCTCACTGAGTTCTTTTGGGTCAGGCCATCCGCGTCCCACAGGATGCGCAGAAAACTCCAGTGACCAAACGGAACGCCAAAGGGGGCCAGGCGAATTTGCAAGGCGCGCCGAAAGGCGCGCTCGGTATCGCGGATCAGGTGCGCGGTGCGATCGTTGGGCACGGCCTCGCGCCAGTGGTGCAGGGTGTTGGTGGTGGGGGGCTTCATGGCGTGGTTTTAACGGCGGGTAAGCCCACTTGCCATTGGGTTGGCACGAGCCTCCCGCTGTGAGCGGAGGTCAAAATGGCCAGACAGACCTCGGTGGTGGCACGCGCCCATTCGCCGCTGTGCAGGGGCGGGTGATCATGCAACACGGCGGCGACCAACTCGTCGATCACTTCGCTGCGTGGCACGGCAGGGCTTGCCAGCGGTTCAAACCGACGCGTCAGATCGCCACAAATGTCGATGCCTGTCGGTGTGGGACGCAAGTCGGCCTTCTCACAACTCACGATGAAATGCCCGAAGTGTTGGTGCGCCGTGCGGTTCTGGGTTGAGTCGCTGTTGGGGGCCTGGTACAGATCGCCACCGTAATTGCGCGCGGCTTTCAGGCGCGCTTCGGCCTGCGCGTCGCTGGCGCTGGCCAGACGTTGGCGTGCCGCCGCGTAGTCGCTCGGTTGTTTGGCCTGGCCCATCTCGCCGATTTGGCCCAGCCAGTCGTCGCTGTCGAAGTGACCATAGCCGCTGTAGCAGGCCGTGGCGAACGCACCGTTCTCGAAGCTCAGCAGGGCTTGGTAGGCCCCCTCAGTCGGACGGGCGGCATCCCAAGTGCCGGTATGAGCCATCACGCTGCGCACCCGCCCGCCGCCCAGCAGGCGCAGGATGTCCATCTGGTGCGTGGCCTGGCTGTGAATGACGCCGCCGCCCGCGTCGGTGAGGAGCTCCTCTGGGCGTCGGGGGCGGTACAGGAAGTCGGTGTAGTTCAGGGCGGTGATCATCTTCACGGCGCCGAACTCGCCACTGTCAATCAGCGCCCGGGTGCGCAAAATGGGGGTGTTGAAACTGTGGCTGTGGCCGACCAGCAGGTGCACCCCGGCGGCCTGGGTGGCCTCGATCATGGCGCTGCACTGTGCCAGCGTGATGGCCATCGGTTTTTCAACCAGCACATGCTTGCCGTGAGCGGCGGCCATGTGAACGTGCTCGGAATGGAACTGGTGCGGGGATGCCACGTACACCACCTCAACGCCCGGGTCGGCGCACAGGGCCTGCACGTGCGCATGAGCGGGCGTGCCGAAGTCGCGCTCAAACTGCGCTCTGGCTTGCGGCAGAGGGTCACATGCCGCCACCAGTTGCACGCGGGCGTCGTTCAGGAATGTGGGCAGCATGAGCGTGAAGGCGCGGCCCAGGCCCACCACGCCGATGCGCAGGACACGTGTAGTGGGGCTCATAAGTCCAGCACCAGTTCACCCGAGCGTGCGCGCGACACGCAGACCATGATCTGGTCGGCTTTTTCGTCCTCGCTCAGCACCATGTCGCGGTGCTCCACATCGCCGGACAAGAGCCCGGTGCGGCACGAGCCGCAAGTGCCGCTCTCGCACGAACTGGGCACGCGGTGGCCACCGGCCCGCAGCGCTTGCAGAATGCTTTGCGCTGCTGTCACGGGCACGGTGATGCCGCTCTTGGCCAGACGCACCGTGAAGGCCGTGTTGGCGGCATAGGCGCTGGCGTCCACACCAAAACTCTCAAAATGGATGCTGCCAAAAGGCCAATGCCCCGACATGTCGGCCACGGCTTCCATCAGGCCACGCGGACCGCAGCAATAGACCTGGGCGTCGCCCGGCGACTCGAACACCGGCCACAAGTCCAGCGCCTGGGCGAGGTCGCCGTGGTCGTGGTGAATTTGCACCTGGCCTGCAAATTCGGGCCCACTCAGCTCGGCCAAGAAGGCCGTATTCACAGCATCGCGGGTGCAGTAAATCAGCTTGAATTGCGCCTGACCCTGGGTCTTCAGATGCCGCATCATCGACAGGATGGGCGTGATGCCTATGCCCCCGGCGATGAACAAGAACTTGCTTGCGCGCGGGTGCAGTTCGAAGTTGTTGCGTGGCGCGCTGACCGACAGCAAGTCTCCCGCCTGCACCACATCCACCATGCTGATGGAGCCGCCACGCCCCAGCGCATCGCGTTTGACGGCGATTTGGTACATCGCATGATCGGCTGGGTCTGAGCACAAGGAGTAGTTGCGCCGCAGACCATTGGGCAATGCCACGGTGAGGTGGGCCCCGGCGGTGAAGGCGGGCAGCGCCAGCCCTTCGGTTTGCCGCAATTCAAAGCACCAAATGTCTTGGGCCACTGCGGTCTTGCCGACCACGCGCAAGACCATGAAGGGCGGCTCTGCCTGGGCATTAGAGGGGAGGGTTGCGGGGCTCACGGGCTATTCCTCGGTGTGCGTGGATACAAAAAAATCTTGACAAAGCAGATCAACTTGAATAATCTTAGTCTCCTAAGTATAAATTTGCAAGCCATAGTGTGCAAATGTTGAGTGAAATGGAAATCCGAGTAAAAGGAAGCTTCGCATGTTGACCCCTGAAGAAAACGATCTCTTGTGCCGTGTTGAAGGCCAAGCCCCCATGGGCCAGCTGATGCGCCGCCAGTGGACGCCGGTGTGCCTGATCGAAGAGGTCAGTGAGCCCGACGGCACACCCATCAAGGCGCAGATGTT
>CANCAO010000365.1 GCA_947374105.1 Comamonadaceae bacterium
GTGCCAATGAACAAACGCTCACTGATCCAGGCCAAGGCGGGTGATGCGGTTTCAAAACGGGGGCTGCATCTGAAATACACCGAGGCTGGGTCAACCACCTCACCGCGAACCAATCTCGCCATCACCTCAGGCGCGGCGGTGCGCACGGCTCGGTTTTGCACGTAAATCAGATCGCCACCATCCACCTCCACCACATAGCGCGCGTCCAGCTCGGCCATGCGCTCGCTCACGATCAATTGGAAGTCAGCACCACCGGCCAAGACCCGGCCCGCCCAGCCATCGCCCTGCACCGTGCCGCCCACAATCGGGATCAGGCGACGCTTGCCATGCAGGGTCTGACCCACCTCTTGGGGCTTGTCCACTTGCACCGATAAATCGGCGAAGAAATTGAGCGGGGGAAGGGTCAAATTGAGCATGGTGGCGATGGTAATCCGAAATGCATGTAGCGCTGTCGCCAGGACACCAACAAGACATTGCAGGCACATTGACAGGGCCATTCATTCTTCGGATAATATTTCTCTAATAAACCACTGTTTCACATAAGAAACAAAACAACCACAGGAGCAAACGATGAGCCTGAGCGAGCCTTCAGCGGCGGCCATTGAGTTCATGGACGTCGATAAGCGATTCGGCGTGGCCGGCACGCCGTCCGAACTCATCGCCGTGCGCCAAGTGTCGTTCACGGTGGCGCAGGGCGAGGTGGTCTCCATCGTCGGCCCCTCGGGCTGTGGCAAGAGCACCTTGCTCAATATGGGATCGGGCTTGACCCAGCCCAACGCCGGTGTCGTCAAAGTGGCCGGGCAGGTGGTGAGTGGCCCCAACGCGCACGTGGCCTTCATGCTGCAAAAAGATTTGCTGATGCCCTGGCGCACCATTGCCCAGAACATTGAGTTGGGTCTGGAGTTGCGCGGCGTCAAGGCCGCTGAACGCACGCGCGTGTCAACAGCCTTGCTACAGCAATGTCACCTGAGCGGTTTTGGCGACCGCTACCCGCACCAGCTCTCCGGCGGCATGCGCCAACGGGCGGCATTGGCGCGCACCTTGGCCGTGAATCCTTTGGTGCTGCTGATGGACGAGCCATTCTCAGCGCTCGATGCCCAAACCAAAATGATCTTGCAACAAGACCTGGCACGCACCGTCTCGGAGCAGGGTAAGACCATGCTGTTCATCACGCATGACCTGACGGAGGCGGTGGCCCTGTCCGACCGCATTTTGGTGATGAGCGAGCGCCCCGGCACCATCACCGAGCAAATCGTGGTGGACATCCCCGACCGCCACAACCCCATGCAGCGGCGCAAACATGCACGCGTGGGCGACTACGTGGCGATGTTGATGGACTTGCTCAAGTTGGACGCCAACACGCAAGTTCACTGAACCCCATTCAACCCATCCCAAGTTCACTCACCCCGTTTAACCGAAGGAGATTTCGCATGACCCTCACACGCACCACTTCATTGGGTCGCCGCTTCGCGCTGACCCTGCTGGCCTCGGCCAGTTTGACCCTGCCCGTGCTGACCCAAGCGCAAAGCTTGCAAGAGATCACCTACTTGCTGCCCGCACCCAGCACCTTGCCTGCGTTTGGTCCGTGGATGATTGCGCAGGCCAAGGGCTACTACGCCGCTGAGGGCTTGGATGTGAAGTTTGTCACCGGGCGCGGTGGTGTGGACGTGGCCAAACAGGTGGGCGCGGGCAACGCGGTGATCGGCGGTGCCATTGGCGACACCCCCATCATTGCGCGCGCGCAGGGCATACCGATCAAGGCGGTGGCTGTGCTGGGTGCGGGCTCGCTCATGCAGCTCGTCACGCACAAGGACGAAAAGATCGAAAGCCCGCGTGAGCTCAAAGGCAAAACCGTCACCGTGATCTCTTATACCGACACCACCTACTACGCCTTGCTGGGCATGCTCAGCAAAGTGGGTTTGACGAAGAACGATGTGACCATTCAGGCCGCTGGCCCGGCCGGGGTCTGGCAACAATTTGCCAGCAAAAAGGCCGCCGGCATGGCGGCTGTGCCCGACTGGACGGTGAGCGCCATGGACGCCGGTGCACAAGTAGATATCTTGCCCGCAGACGTTTACTTCAAGAGCATGGCGCAAGCCATTTTGGCCTCGGATGAAACGATTCAAAAAAACCCCCAGCTGATTCAAAAACTGGTGCGCGCCACATTGAAGGGCATGAAAGACATCATGACCGACCCCAAAGCCGCCACCGCCGCTTATGTGGCCCATGTGCCCGCCCACAAGGGCAAGGAAGCCTCCATTCAGCGGGTCTTCGAGTTGTACAAGCAGTACGTCTATGCCGGTCAAAAAGTACCTGGCCAAATGGACGAGGCCCGCCTGGGTGAGCTGCAAAAGTTTTACGTTGGCCATGGCGTGGTGCCCAAAGAGGTGCCGCTCAAAGACCTGTTCACCAACCAGTTCGTGTCCGGCAAATAAAGCACCATGGACGCACCCCAAAACCGCTGGGCCACGCTGGGCTGGAGCCTGACGGTTCTCATCGTTTTTCTCGCCGCTTGGGAATGGGGGCCGGGTGGGCTGGGCATTCCCGAATTCGTTTTGCCGCCCTTTAGCTCCGTCTGCCTGGAGGCGGTTCGCATCTGGGGCGCGGAGAAGTTGCTCTGGCACAGCGCCATCACGGCCACGGAGGTGGTTGTGGGCTTTGTGCTGGGCTCGTTGCTGGGCGCACTCATCGGCTACGCCCTGGGTGTGTCGCCCCGAGTCGAGGCGATTTTGTCGCCCTATTTGCTGGCCCTGCAAATTGCCCCCAAGGTGGCGTTTGCGCCGCTGTTTGTGATGTGGCTGGGCTACACCATGTACCCCAAAATTCTGGTGGCCGTGCTGATTGTGTTTTTCCCCGTGCTCATCAACGTGCTGTCGGCCATGCGCACCATGGACCACGACATGATCAATCTGGCGCGCTCTTTTTCAGCCACCCGCATGCAAGTGTTTCGCATGGTTGAGTACCCCACCACATTGCCCGCCTTGTTTGCCGGTCTGCGCATTGCCAGCACCCTGGCCGTGATTGGTGTCGTGGTGGGCGAGCTGGTCGGCGGCAATATGGGACTGGGATTTTTGCTGGTTTTCTTTGAAGGCCAAGGCAATACCGCAGGCGTTTTTGTGGTCATTGCCGCGCTCACCGCGATTGGCATCTTGGCCTACTACGCCGTGGTGCTGGCCGAGCGCAAAGTACTGCACTACCTGCCCAGCGCCGAGCGGCGAATTTCTTGAGCCACCACGGCGCTATGACACACGAATGACACATAACAAAGCTTTTGAAATTCACCTGTCGGGGCGACGCATTTTGGTCACCGGCGGCGCACGCGGCTTAGGTGCTGCGTTTGCACAGGCGCTGGTGGCTGCCGGAGCCCGTGTGGTGATCACCGATGTGCTGCACGAGGCAGGCCAAGCCTTGGCAACGGCCTTGGGCGATGGCGCGCACTACCTGCCTATGGACATGCGCGATGCGGCGGCAGTGCAGGCTGGCTTGCAAGCGGCCGCGCACCACCTGGGGGGGCTGGACGGACTGGTCAACAACGCGGCCATCACCAACACCGGCGGCAAAGGCATGGACGAGTTGGCGCAGGCCACCTGGGACGATGTGATGGCCGTCAACGTGCGTGGCCCCTGGCAGGCCTCGGTGGCGGCACTGCCCTACCTTGCCGAGAGCGGCAGTGGGCGCATTGTGAACATCGCCTCGGACACCGCGCTGTGGGGCGCACCCCGGCTGCTGGCCTATGTGGCCAGCAAAGGCGCGCTGATCGCCATGACGCGTGCCATGGCCCGCGAGCTGGGCCCCAAAAACATCACCGTCAACGCCGTGGCCCCGGGCCTGACGCAGGTGGAAGCCACGCAGTATGTGCCCGAGGCACGCCACCAGTATTACCGCCAGGGTCGCGCCATAGAGCGCGACCAAGTTCCCGATGACGTTACGGGCACTGTGCTGTTTTTACTCTCACGCAGCAGCGCCTACGTGACAGGCCAAGTCCTGCCGGTGAACGGTGGATTCGTGATGAATTGACACCCCTTTTGAGGAGATACAGATGAGTTCCACTGAAAGACAAGCTGCCAACCAGCCCCTGTTCAACGAGCGCGGGCTGATGGACGCTAACATCCCTGCCGAAGCCCTGATTCAAGCCAGCATGATGCAAGCGCCTGGACAAGATTTCAGCGCCTGGCTGGAGTCCCGCGTGGCCCGCTTTTCCACCCGTCGCTACGACTGGGACGCCTTGAAGTTTCAAACCCAGGTAGACCCCCGTTACCGTCGTGCGCAGATGCGCTACATGGGCACGGGGGCCACCGGCGTGGCCAGCGACGACAACACCGTGCCATCGGCGCACTTCACCTTCTCGACCATGGTGATTCCGGCGGGTGGCATCGGCCCCTCGCACATCCACTACGACGTGGAAGAGGTGTTCTTTGTCTTGCGCGGCCAAATGAAGATCGTGCTGGAGAAAGATGGTCAGCGCTGGGAGTCGGTGTTGCATGAGCGCGACTTGATCTCTGTGCCGCCGGGCGTGTACCGCGAAGAAATCAACATCGGCGATGAGGATGCGCTGATGTGCGTCATGCTGGGCACACCCGCTCCCATCACACCCACCTACCCACCGGGATCGCCACTGACCAAGATCAAGCGCTGACTCAACTTGTATTACTGCCTTGCATGATCGCCGTTCATGACTGATGCCCTGACATTGCCCAACCGCCTGTCGCACTTTGCTGTGCAGGGCGTCGATACGCCTGTGGGCAAGGTTCAATTCCGCCATGCCGGCGCGCCCGTGGGCCGCACCACCCATGTGCTCTTGCACGGCATTGGTTCGGGCTCGGCCAGTTGGCTGATGCAGTTGGAGGCCGCCGCGCAAGTTGGTGCCAACGCAGGCGTGTTGGCCTGGGAAGCCCCCGGTTACGCAGCATCCACACCCCTGCCCATGGCGCAGCCCCAAGCCCAGGATTACGCGGCGCGCCTGTGGCATTGGCTGGACGCTTTGGGGGTCACCTCACCCATCACCCTGGTCGGGCATTCGCTAGGGGCTTTGATGGCGGCGCGTGCGGCTATGGAACAGCCTGAACGTGTGGCCCGCCTGGTGTTGCTGGCTCCGGCGCAGGGCTATGCGCGGGCCACACTGCAAGAGCGTGAAAAAAAACTGAACGACCGCTTGAACACCTTGGCCACATTAGGTCCGCAGGGCATGGCCGACCAGCGTGGCGCGGCCATGCTCAGTGCCCAGGCTGCCGCCACGCAAGTCGCGTTTATCCAAAGCGTGATGGCGCAAATCAAGCCTGCGGGCTATACCCAGGCGGCACATCTGTTGGCCCAGGGCGATGTGGGGGCTGATCTCGCGCGTTGGCACGGCTCGCTGCTGATCGCCAGCGGCAGTGCCGACACCATCACCCCCATGGCAGCCTGCCAAGCCCTGGCCGCGCAATGCCAAGTCGCTTGGCATGACCTGGGGCCCGTGGGACACGCCTGCGCGCTGGAGGCGGGCCACGCCGTCAACCAGCTTCTGAATTTGACGCAGGACGCCCCCGCATGAGCACCGCCACAGTGGACAAATACACGGTACCAGGCTTGCAGCGCGGGCTGGAGTTGCTGGGTCAATTCACCCGCAAAACGCCGACCTGGTCTGGCGCAGATTTGGCGCGCAAGCTGGACTTGCCCCGAGCCTCTGTGTTTCGGCTGTTGCACACGCTGGAGCACTGCGGGTTGGTGGAGCGGGTGAGCGACTCCAGCAGCTACAAGCTCAGCATCGGCATCTTGCGACTGGGGTTTGAGTTCTTGTCGTCCATGGAGTTGGCCGAGCACGCGCGCCCCGTGATTGACCAACTGCGCGACGCCACGGGCTACTCCGCCCACCTGGTGGTGCGTGATGGGCGCGAGGTGGTCTTCATCGTCAAAGCCGCAGGGCGAAGCGCTTTATTTCACTCCATTCAGGTGGGCGCACGTTTACCCGCCTACGCCACCGTGCTGGGGCGGCTGCTTTTGTCTGACCTGGACAAGACGGCTTTGACGGCGCTGTACCCCGACACCCCCCTGCCCCGCTACACCGACAAGACACCCACCACGGTCAAGCAGTTGCACGCGCTGATCGCCGCCGATCGGGCCCAGGGTTACAGCCTGAGCGAGAGCGGGTTCGAGACCGGCATCTCGGTCATCGCTGCACCGGTGTTCAATGACGACGGCCAAGTGGTGGCGGCTGTGAGCATCACCGTGCCAGTACAGCAGTTGAGCCCCCAACAATCCACGCAGTTGATCCCTCAGGTTCAACAAGCCGCCGCGCAGTTAACGCAGCGCATCAGCCATTCACTGAAACCCAACACCCCATGACATCTCTCACCCCGCCTGTGCGCATCACCGTGGGCGAATTGGTCGCTCGTTTCTTGGAGCAACTCGACGTCAAAGCGGCGTTTGGCGTGATCTCCATCCACAACATGCCGATCTTGGATGCTTTTCATGTTCGCCAAAACATTCGCTTTGTCTCCGCCCGGGGCGAAGCAGGGGCTTGCAATATGGCCGATGCCTATGCGCGGGTCACCGGGCGACTGGGGGTGTGCGTCACCAGCACCGGCACGGGCGCGGGCAATGCGGCTGGGGCTTTGATTGAAGCCTTGACGGCGGGCACACCGCTGCTGCATTTGACCGGGCAGATTGAGTCCGACTACCTGGACCGTGACCTGGGCTACATCCACGAAGCACCGGCCCAACTGGCCATGCTGCAAGCGGTGGGCAAAGCGGCGTTTCGCATTCGCAACCCAGAGACCGCGCTGGCCACCTTGCGCGAGGCGGCGCGCTTGGCCTTCACACCGCCGTGCGGGCCGGTCAGCATTGAAATCCCGATCGACATCCAGGCCAAGCTGCTGGACTTGCCGGCCGATCTGCACCCACTGCCGGTCACGCCACTGGCAGCATCTGCCGCCGACATTCAAGCCTTAGCGAATCACCTGCGTGGGGTCAAGCGCCCCATGCTCTGGCTGGGGGGCGGTGCGCGCGCGGCGGGCCCTGCTGTGGGTCGTTTTGTGAAGATGGGTTGGGGCGTGGTGACTTCGGTACAAGGGCGCGGTGTGTTGGCCGAAGATCAAGCGGCCAACCTGGGCTCTTACAACCTGCAAAAACCCGCCGAAGACCTGTACCAAACCTGTGACGCCTTGCTGGTAGTGGGCTCGCGCCTGCGCAGCAACGAAACCCTGCGTTACAAACTCAAGTTGCCCTCCAAAATTTACCGCATTGACGCCAATGCACTGGCGCACAACCGGGGCTACGCCAGTGAGTATTTTGTACACGGCGACGCTCTGCTCACGCTGCACGCGCTGGCCGATGCGCTGGAAGGGCGCATGCAGATTGACCCCGCACTGGTGCCAGACGTGGCACAAGCGCGTGCGCAAGCCGCCACCATCGTCGATGGCACGCTAGGGGCCTACCTGACGCTTAAAAACAAACTGACCGCGCACGCAGGGCCTGAGCTGTGGTGGGTGCGTGACATCACGCTGTCCAACACCATGTGGGGCAACCGCGCGCCGATGTTGAACCACCCCCGTGCCGGTGTGCATGCCTTGGGTGGCGGCATTGGCCAAGGGCTGGCCATGGCCATTGGCGTGGCGATTGCCAACGCCGAACACGGCTTGGGCCGCAGAACGGTGGCTTTGGTGGGTGACGGCGGCTTCATGCTCAACGTGGGTGAGCTGGCCTGCGCCGTTCAAGAGAAAGCTGATCTGGTGGTGGTGCTGATGAACGACAGCCGCTACGGTGTGATCCGCAACATCCAGGACGACTTGTACGGTGGACGCCACTGCTATGTCGATTTGCATACGCCTGATTTTTCGCAGTTTTGCGCCAGCCTGCAGGTCGCGCATTACCGCTTGGATGACCCTGCGCAAACCGACGCCGTCTTGGCACAAGCCTTTGCAGCCAAAGGGCCGGTGGTGGTGGAAGTGGACATGAACGCGTGGGGGCCGTTTGCGGTGAAATTTGCCGGCCCCATTTTGAAGAAAGACTGAGGCCATGGCACGTAGCGCTTTACACGTCACGCTCGTTGGGTTTGGTGCGATAGGCCAGGGCATTTTTGAGCGCGCGCGGGAGTTACCTCATGTCTTCATCACCGACATCGTGGTGCGCGCCAAAGAAGTGGATGCGCTGCAAGCGCGCTTGGGCCACCAGGTGCGTGTGGGCAGCCAAGTGCCCCAACACACCACCTTGCTGGTGGAGTGTGCAGGCCATGCGGCACTGGTCGAACACGTGCTACCTGCCTTGCGATCAGGCATTGAATGCGCCGTCTTGTCCGTCGGTGCTTTGTCTTCGCTGGATTTGCCCGAACAACTGGCCGAGGCCGCTCATCTGGGCGGCACGCAATTGCACTTGCTCTCGGGTGCTGTGGGCGGGATCGACGCGATTGCAGCCGCACGGCTGGCGGGCTTGAGCGAGGTGACCTACACCGGTCGCAAACCGCCCATCGGTTGGCGCGGCTCCCACGCCGAGCAAGTGCTCCATCTGGATGACTTGACTGAACCGACCTTGATTTTGGAGGCGAGCGCACGCGAGGCCGCACGCCTGTACCCCAAGAATGCCAACGTGGCAGCCACGGTGTCGTTGGCGGGCTTGGGGCTGGACGCTACCCGGGTGCGCTTGATCGCCGACCCGACCATCACCGAAAACATCCACGAAGTCGAGGTCACGGGTGATTTCGGCACGATGAAAATCACCATGATGGGCAAGCCCATGCCCAACAACCCCAAAACCTCCATGCTGACTCTGTTGTCGGCCCTGCGGTTTTTGCACAACCGGGTCGCCAGCCTCACCACGTGACACCACCATGACCGACCCACTTCAAACCCTGATCGCCGGCCGTTGGCGGGACGCCTCGGGCCCCGAGTACAGCACCCACTACCCCGCCGATGGCTCGGCCGTCGCCCGTTTGAACGCCGCCACGGTGAGTGATGTGGATGAGGCCGTGCAAGCCGCCGAGCACGCACGCCAGCAACCGGCCTGGGCCCAGCTCAAACGACACGAACGCGCCAGCATCTTGCACCGCATCGCCTCGGGTATTCGCGAGCGCGCCGAAGCCTTGGCGCAACTGCAACGCCTGGACAACGGCAAGCCCATCAACGAAACCCGCGCCCTGGTGGCCAGTGCGGCCCACACGTTTCAGTTCTTCGCAGCCGCTTGCGAAACCTGGGAGGACACGCTCACCCCCGCACGTGGCGACTACCTGACCATGAGCGTGCACGAGCCGCTCGGTGTGGTGGGGGCCATCACCCCTTGGAACTCGCCCATCGCGAGTGAAGCTCAAAAGTTAGCGCCCGCTTTGGCCGCAGGCTGTGCGGTGGTCATCAAACCGGCCGAGATCACGCCCCGCATGGCCATAGAGCTGGCCAAAATTGCGCAGCAAGCCGGTGTGCCTGACGGCATCATCAGCGTGCTGCCGGGCAAGGGCTCGGTGGTGGGTGAGGCGCTGGTCAAACACCCGCTCATCAAACGCATCGCCTTCACGGGCGGCACCAGCGTGGGCATGGGTATTGCGCGTTTGGCGGTTGACAAGTTAATGCCCACCTCTCTGGAGCTGGGCGGCAAATCGCCCACCATCGTGTGTGCGGATGCCGACCTGGACCACGCCGTGGCGGGCGTGCTGTTCGGCATCTTCAGCTCTTCGGGTGAATCCTGCATTGCCGGTTCTCGCGCGTTTGTACACGTCAGCGTTTTCGATGAATTCAAGCGCCGCGTGGTGGCCGGTGCGCAGGCCTTGCGCGTGGGTGACCCGGCCAGTGAGCGCACCCAGATGGGCCCCTTGGTCAACATGGGTCACCGCGCAACGGTGGAGCGCTACGTGCAATTGGGTTTGGATGAAGGGGCCAGAGTGCTGTGTGGTGGCCAACGCCCCCAAGGCCCGATGTATGACGCGGGCAGCTATTACTTGCCCACCATTGTGGAGGGGTTGCCCAATAGCGCTCGCATGTGCCAAGAAGAGATTTTTGGCCCCGTGCTGGCCCTGTTGCCCTGGAGTGACGAGGCCGATTTGATTGCGCAGTGCAATGACAATGTGTACGGTTTGGCCTGCGGCATCTGGAGCCGTGACTACAAGGCTGCATGGCGTCTGGGTCAAGCCTTGCAGACCGGCACGGTCTGGATCAACACCTACAAACAATTCTCGGTGAGCACACCGTTTGGTGGCGTCAAATTCAGTGGCACAGGGCGAGAAAAAGGGCGCTTGGGAATTTTGGAATACACGAATCAAAAAAGTTTTTACTGGGGTTTGAACGAGCAGCCCCTGCCCTGGGCGGATTGACCCACATGAGACCGCTGCGCATGAAAGGTGAGTCATGGATTTAGGCATTGCTAGCAAGAAAGCCCTGGTGTGTGGCGCCAGTGCGGGTTTGGGCTTGGCCTGCGCCAAAGCGCTGGTGAGCGAGGGTGTGCACGTCGTCATTGTGGCGCGCACCGAGGGGCCACTGCAAGCCGCTGCCCGTGAGTTGGCGCTGTTGCAAGCGGGCACGGTGTCCTGGGTCGCCGCCGATGTCACCACCGCCCAAGGCCGCGCGCTCATCCTGTCGCAACACCCCCAGGTGGACATCTTGGTCACCAATGCAGGCGGGCCACCGCCGGGCGACTTTCGCAACTGGGTTCGAGAGGACTGGCTTAAAGCCTTGGACGCCAACATGCTGGCCCCGATTGAGCTGATCAAAGCCACGGTGGACGCCATGATGGCGCGCGGCTTTGGCCGCATCGTCAACATCACCTCCAGCGCCGTGAAAGCACCGCTGGAGGCGCTGGGTTTGTCCAATGGCGCGCGCAGCGGTTTAACGGGGTTTGTGGCCGGTCTGGCCCGCAGCACGGTGCAGCACGGCGTGACGATCAACAACCTGTTGCCCGGCACCTTTGACACGCAGCGATTGGCCCAAAATTTTGCAGCCCAAGCGCAGCGCGAAGGAACAAGTGCGGATGCCGTGCGCGCCGCCCGCATTGCCAAACACCCGGCGCGCCGCTTAGGCACGTCCGATGAGTTTGGCCATACCTGCGCCTACCTGTGCAGCGTGCATGCGGGCTACATCAACGGCCAGAATGTGCTGATGGATGGCGGCTCATTTCCGGGGTTTTAAGGATATGACTTCTGTGATGACCCACGGTGTTCCTTTCATCGACTCAGCTCAAATGCAGAGGCTTACACAACGCTCTGGCAATTCAACAACCGCTTTAAAAATGAAACGATCTACACATGTTGATAAACGGAATTGACGAAATCACCTTCGGTGCGAATGACTTGGTGAAGTGCCGCCAATTTTTTCAAGATTGGGGGCTAACTTTGGTGTCAGAGGACGCTCAAAAGTTGACCTTCGAATCGCTCAACGGCTGCCGCGTGGTGGTGGCGCACTCAGACCTCGCGGGCTTGCCCCCTGGGCTGGAGCCTGACCCCACGGTGCGCGAAGTGGTGTGGGGCGTGGCCGACCAAGCCACCCTGGATCAGTTGCGTGCACAACTGGCCTCGCAGCCCGGTTTTGTGGACCAGGGCGCGCGTGTGGGCTGCACTGACCCCAACGGCTTGGCCATCCGCATGCAAGTCTCGCAAAAGCGTGACGTGACGGTGGTGTGCGCCCAGACCAACACCTGGAACGAGCGCACCCGCGTCAACCAGGCCAGCCCTGCCTATGACCGGGCCACGCCCATTGAAGTGGGGCATGTGGTGTTTTTCGTCACTGATTTGGCGGCCACATCGGCGTTTTACCAGCAACAGTTTGGCTTTGTCGTGTCGGATCGTTATCCGGGTCGCGGGCATTTTTTGCGTTGCAATCCACAGGGTGGGCATCATGATTTATTTTTGATTCAGCTGCCCCAAGCGCGTGCGGGCTTGAACCACGTGGCCTTTGTGGTGCGTGATTTGCACGAGGTCATTGGGGGTGGCTTGCACATGTCACGCTGCGGCTGGACCACCGAAATTGGCCCCGGACGCCACCCGATTTCATCCGCCCTGTTTTGGTACTTCATCAACCCCGCCGGGGCTTTGGTGGAGTACTACAGCGATGAAGATGAGTTGACGCAGGACTGGCAAGCGCGTGACTTCACCCCCAGCCCTGAGATGTTTGCCGAATGGGCCATCAAAGGCGGCATTGACGGCACCACACGCCGACAGATCAACGTTGAAGTCCCCACTGGGCGCTTCATGACCGACAAATCCAAAGCCTGAAGGAGACGCATGATGCGCAGCACACCCCCCTTGTTCAACGACACCTTTCAACATCGAACATCGCCCCCTACGGCCTATGAAAACAGCTTGGGCGATGCGATTGAAGCCGCCTTCGGCCAAGGTCTGCACACGCTCGATGCGTTGGTGAATCACCTCAATGCACAAGGCCTGCTTGCACCTGATGGGCAAGCGTGGACGGCAACGGCATTTGAGCAAGAAATGGCGCGGCTTGGCGCGTAACCACAAGGAGATGCACATGAACACCGCCCCTCTCAATTTCTCTGCCGACCCGATTGACGCCGCACTGGCCGTGGGTCTGCAAGACCTTTGGCACCCGATTTGCCCCTCCAGCTTTGTGAAAAACACCCCCGTCTCTTTGCGTCGATTGGGCTACAAAATCGTGCTGTGGCGTGATGCTGCGGGCACGGTTCATGCGCTGGAAGACCATTGCCCGCACCGGGGTGCTGCACTGTCCTTGGGCACGGCACTGGATAACCGCATTGCCTGCGCCTACCACGGCGTGGAGGTGCGCGGTGATGGCACGGTCACCCGTGTACCCGGCAGCCCCGGTTGCAAGCTGGAGGGGTCGCGGCGCACTCGCAGCTTTCACACGGCCGAGGCAAGCGGTGCCATCTTTCTCTTCAACGCCACCCACCCGCAACTCGACACCCCACCGCCCCTGCGTTTGCCCGAGCAACTGACCTCGCCCGAATGGTCGTCATTCCTGTGCTACACCGAGTGGGAGTGTGACTACCGTTATGTGATGGAAAACGTGGTTGACCCCATGCACGGAGCCTACCTGCACAAGCTCTCGCACACCATGGCGGAGGGGGAGTTAACGGCTGAATTTCAAATCCGTGAAACCGACAGCGGCTTCTTTTTTGAAAAAAAAGGCCAACGCAACGTTAACTTCGATTGGACCGAATGGCTGGCCACCGACATTCACCTGATGCGCCTGGAGATTCCCTACCCCAAAACCGGTGGGCCGGGTGGCAGCTTCACCATCATTGGGGGCTATGTTCCCGTCACCACCAACGTTGCGGGCAACTTCTTTTGGCGCTGCCGCAAAGTGACGGGCTGGGAGCGCGACACCTGGCGGTTTTTATACAAGAACCGGCTGGAAGCTCGGCACTGGCAGGTGCTGGAACAAGACCGCGTGGCCATGGAGAACATGGAGCCCGATGCGAACCAGCGCGAGCAGCTCTACGAGCACGACATGGGTGTGGTTCGCTTGCGCCGCATCTTGAAAAATTTGGCGCAAAAGCAAATTGAGAAAACACTCAAGGTGTGATGCCGAACTGACGCTTGTGAACGTCAAGCTGGTGCTTAAGGCCGACGCTCCAACACCTCAAGCTGGGGCCGATCACCACTGGCTTTGCCGGTGATGGGGGGCTTGGGCAACCGGGCTTCACCCGCTTCAATCACAAAGTGATGATCGAGCGAGTACCAGGGGCCTTGGATATCTGCATCAGGCGCGGCCTCGCTTTGATGCAGAACGTACTGACCAACCAAGGCTTGCGTGACGCCAAACTGCACATCGGTGTCCAGGTGCGGGTCATCGCTGGAATAGACCTGCGAGAACTGGGTCTTGAAGCCC
>CANCAO010000366.1 GCA_947374105.1 Comamonadaceae bacterium
ATTGGGCGCACTCGGGCTCGCAAAATTTGCGAATCCTGTGACATCGCGTATTCCAAAAAGATCAAAGACCTCACCGACGGCGATCTGGAAAAAATTCGCGACCACATCGCAGAACTCACCATTGAGGGTGATCTGCGCCGTGAGACAACTATGAACATCAAGCGTTTGATGGACATTGGTTGCTACCGTGGATTCCGTCATCGCCGTGGCTTGCCCATGCGCGGTCAGCGTACGCGCACCAATGCGCGCACACGCAAGGGGCCGCGTAAAGCAGCCCAGTCACTGAAAAAATAACCGGCATTGAAGGAACACCATGGCTAAATCACCCGCCAATAATGCCGCGCAACGAGTGCGCAAAAAAGTTCGTAAGAACGTTGCCGACGGCGTTGCGCACGTGCACGCCTCGTTTAACAATACCATCATCACCATCACCGATCGCCAAGGCAATGCTTTGTCATGGGCATCTTCGGGTGGTCAAGGTTTCAAAGGCTCACGTAAATCAACACCGTTTGCAGCCCAGGTTGCTTCCGAAGTTGCTGGCCGTGCCGCTGTTGAACAAGGCATCAAAAACCTTGACGTCGAAATCAAAGGTCCAGGTCCTGGTCGTGAATCTTCCGTTCGCGCCTTGGCTGCACTCGGTATCCGTATCAATCTGATATCCGACGTGACACCGATGCCTCATAACGGCTGCCGCCCCCAAAAGCGTCGTCGTATCTGATCGTTGGCTACATTTCGTAGCTTTAACTTGTAAGCCCACCGCCACCTGATAGCTCGGGTGGCTCCCGCATTTTTGCGGTAGATGACATGTAAAGGAAGTTCACGTGGCACGCTATCTCGGCCCCAAGGCCAAACTCTCTCGCCGTGAAGGCACTGACTTGTTCCTGAAAAGCGCTCGTCGCGCTATCGGCGACAAGGCCAAATTTGATTCCAAACCTGGACAGCATGGTCGTACCTCCGGTCAGCGTACGTCTGACTTCGGTTTGCAACTGCGCGAGAAGCAGAAGGTCAAGCGCATGTACGGTATTCTGGAGCGTCAGTTCCGCCGCTACTTCGAAGAAGCAGATCGTCGCAAGGGCAATACCGGCGCGAACCTGTTGTTCCTCTTGGAGTCCCGCCTGGACAACGTGGTGTACCGCATGGGCTTTGGCTCCACGCGCGCTGAAGCACGCCAGTTGGTATCGCACAAAGCGATGACCGTGAATGGTCAATCTGTCAACATCCCTTCTTACTTGGTTAAGGTGGGTGATGTTGTGTCGGTTCGTGAGAAATCCAAGAAACAAAACCGTGTTGTTGAAGCCTTGCAGCTGGCTCAGCAAGTAGGTATGCCCGCTTGGGTTGAGGTGAATCTCGACAAAGCTGAAGGCACCTTCAAGAAAGTGCCAGACCGCGATGAATTCGCCGCTGACATCAATGAATCGCTGATCGTTGAGTTGTACTCGCGTTAATCGATAATCATTTCTCGTCCCTTCGCCGCGTTTCTTCGCGGCGAAGGTGCTTCACCAGCCTTACCGGTGTAACGAACCGGGGGTATTGACAGGAAGTCTGCATGCAAACAAGTCTGCTTAAACCCAAAGCAATCAACGTAGAACAACTTGGTTTAAATCGAGCCAAAGTTGCACTAGAGCCTTTTGAGCGTGGATATGGTCATACGCTGGGAAACGCCCTGCGTCGTGTTTTGTTGTCCTCTATGCCCGGATATGCCGCAACCGAAGTGACTATTGCGGGTGTCTTGCATGAGTACTCTTCCATTGATGGCGTGCAAGAAGACGTCGTTAACATTTTGCTGAATCTCAAAGGTGTTGTTTTCAAACTTCACAATCGCGATGAAGTGACATTGAGTCTGCGTAAAGATGGCGAAGGTGTGATCACAGCTGCTGACATACAAACGCCTCACGATGTGGAAATCATCAACCCTGACCACGTCATTGCTCATCTTTCCACGGGCGGCAAACTTGATATGCAAATCAAGGTAGAAAAGGGACGTGGTTATGTGCCTGGTTCAATGCGACGTTATGGAGATGAGCCAACTAAATCAATTGGCCGCATTGTTCTCGATGCATCTTTTTCCCCTGTAAAGCGAGTTAGCTACACGGTTGAAAGTGCACGCGTTGAACAGCGTACGGATTTGGACAAGCTGCTAATTGAGATTGAAACCAACGGTGCGATCAGTGCTGAAGATGCTGTGCGTGCATCGGCTAAAATTCTGGTTGAACAGTTGGCTGTTTTTGCCCAACTTGAAGGCAGTGAGTTAGCTGCGTTTGAAGCACCTGCCAGCCGTGGCAGCAGCCAGTTCGATCCGATCTTGCTGCGGCCCGTGGACGAGTTGGAGTTGACGGTTCGTTCAGCCAACTGCCTCAAAGCAGAAAATATCTATTACATCGGTGATTTGATTCAACGCACCGAAAACGAGTTGCTTAAAACTCCAAATCTGGGTCGTAAGTCACTCAACGAAATCAAGGAAGTTTTGGCTTCTCGTGGTTTGACCTTGGGCATGAAGCTTGAAAGTTGGCCACCTGCCACGTTGGAAAAACGTTAAATTTCTGTAGCCTCAAATCGTTTCAGATTGAAGGCTCAGCGCCACGGGCAGTACCTGATACGGCTGCTTGTTTTATAAATTAAGGAAATCACCATGCGCCACGGACACGGATTACGAAAACTCAATCGCACTAGCTCACATCGCTTAGCTATGTTGCGCAACATGATGAACTCACTCATCGAGCATGAAGTCATCAAAACTACCGTTCCTAAAGCCAAAGAGCTGCGCCGCGTTGTCGAGCCCATGATTACGCTGGCCAAGGAAGCCACAGTGGCTAATCGACGTTTGGCTTTTGACCGCTTGCGTGATCGTGATAGCGTGACCAAGTTGTTCAACGACCTCGGCCCACGTTTCAAGACTCGTCCCGGTGGTTACACCCGTATTTTGAAAATGGGTTTTCGTGTGGGCGATAACGCGCCTATGGCTTTGGTTGAGTTGGTGGATCGCCCTGCCACTACCGAAGCCAATGCGCCGGCAGAGACCACGGATTAATGGTATAATCAATACTTACCGCGCGATGGAGCAGCTTGGTAGCTCGTTGGGCTCATAACCCAAAGGTCGGAGGTTCAAATCCTTCTCGCGCAACCAACACGTCAGCCGTACTAGCTGATAGCAAAACGCCCACTCTTGAGTGGGCGTTTTGCATTTCGGGATTATCAAAAGTAGCTTACTATATTGTTTGGTATAGGTACTTCTGATGAGACTCCAAAATAAATGGTCGTTGTTGTGTGCGTTACTGTGCGGCGTCGTGGGCGCACAAGCGCAATCAATGACGGATAAGCCAATACGCATCGTCGTTCCGTTCGCTGCGGGTGGGCCTACTGATGTTTTAGCCCGTGTGCTGGCACCTAAATTATCCGCCTCGCTCAAGCGTACTGTCATCGTAGACAACCGGGTGGGTGCCACTGGCGCTATTGGTGCGAACTACGTTGCCAGGGCCGCGCCAGATGGCGACACGTTGTTGCTGGGCACCAGCAGCATCATGGCGGCCAGCCCCAACCTCACGCTTAATTTGCCCTACGACCCGTTGAACGATTTCGTGCCAATTTCGCTGGTGGCGACCATTGAAAACATCCTCGTTGTCCATCCGAGCGTGCCGGCGAAGTCGGTCAAAGAATTAATCGCCTATGCCAAGGCAAATCCTGGCAAGCTAACATATGCCACTTCGGGCGTGGGCAGTACTTACCATCTGGGGGCCGAGCTATTTGCATCACAAGCCGGTATCGCCTGGACGCATGTCCCCTACAAGGGTGCGGCCCCGGCCATCCAGGATGTGTTGGCGGGTCATGTTGCAGTTATGTTTGACAACACCTCTTCGGCCATACCCAACATCAAGTCAGGGCGCGTGCGTGCTTTGGGGGTGGCTAGTTTGAAGCGGTATGCCGGATTACCCGATTTGCCGACGATTGCGGAGGAAGGTTTAGCCGGGTATGAAACCACCATCTGGCTAGGCCTGTTTGCCCCCGCCAAAACGCCA
>CANCAO010000367.1 GCA_947374105.1 Comamonadaceae bacterium
TGAGTGGTAACCAGCGCACCCGAGGCAAATGAAGTGAATGCCATCACAGTAAACACGCTGAAGTTGATGGCGGCCTGCGCCCGGTCTTTTTCCTCAGGGCGGTAGGCTTGCATGGCCAGCGTGGTGCTGGCGGTGAAGAGAAAATTCCAACCAACACCCAGCAAAAAAAGCGCTGCCAAAAACTGCTGTAAATCTACGCCCGAAAGCGCGATGAAAATGCAGCCTGCATTCAACGCGACACCCACACCCATGATGGGCAAGGTGCCAAAGCGTTTGATCAAATGGCCGGTGAAAAAGCCCGGTGCAAACATGCCAATCACATGCCATTGCAACACCAGCGCGGCGTCGTCAAACGGATAGCCACAGACCTGCATGGCCAGTGGCGTGGCCGCCATCAAGAGGTTCATCACGCCATAGCCAAGTGATGCACTTATGGTGGCGACCAAAAAAATGGGCTGCGTCATGATCTGCCACATTGGGCGGCCTGCGTCATGGTTGGCCGGTTTGGGCGGTACGGGGGGGAAGCGCACAAAAGCCATCAAGATCATGGCCAATGCCGCCACCCCAGCCAGCGCGAGGTAGGCTCCGGCAAAGGGCGTGGACAAGAGATTTTTGGTGTGTTTAGCCAGGTTCGGACCAATGATGGCGCCAATCAAGCCGCCCGCCAGCACCAGCGAGACGGCTTTCTCGCGCAGGGCGGGGGCGACCAGCTCAGCCGCCGCAAAACGGTAGAGCTGGCCATTGGCGCTGTAGTAACCCGCCAGCATGGTGGCGCTGACCAAGAGCCAGAAGTTGTGGGTTTGTGCCGCATAAGCACACAGCAGGGCTGACAGCAGGGCCACCACCAGTCCGATCTGGAAAGAAGTCCGGCGCCCAAATCGCGTTTGGGCGTGTGCGACGATGCCCGTGCTAAGCGCGCCCCCCACCACATAGCCCATCACTGGCAGCGTCGCCATCCAGCCCAGCGGGGCCAAGCTCAGGCCCACCAGACCGTTGATGGCAATAAAGATCAGGTTGTTGGTGAGGAATAGACCTTGGCAAATGGTCAGCAGTAGAAGTTTGGGATTCATGCGGCCAGTGTAAGGGCTGCCAGCGCGGCTAAGGGCGCCGTTTCGGCGCGCAGCACGCGCGGGCCTAAGGTGACCGGGGTGAAGCCCGCAGCGAGGGCGGCAGCTTCTTCCGCCGCAGATAAGCCGCCTTCGGGGCCGCTGAGAAAGGTGAAGCTGCTGGCTTGGGAAGCTTCAACGGGGCTTAGAGCTATTGTCACTTTGCGGGCACTCAGTTCGCGCAAAGTGCGGGGTTTGCCTTGCAGTGACAGGAGTAGGCGGACGTCTTGCGCCTGCGTTGTTGAGCTGGCCAGTAAGCCATTTGAGCTAGTGCGCAACCAGTCAACCAACGTCATCACCGCGTGCACCGGCGGCACTTGGTTGCGCCCACTTTGTTCGCAGGCGGCCACGGCGATGCTTTGCCAGTGCGCCACCTTCTTGGCCGCGCGCTCGCCGCTCAGGCGCAGCACGCTGCGCTCGCTCATCAAGGGTTGGATACTGGCTACGCCTAGCTCGGTGGCTTTTTCTACTAACCAGTCCATGCGTTCATTGGCGGGCATGCTAAGTACCAGATGTACTGCGCATGGGGCTTCGCGCTCCACAACGTTGTGAGTGCGGACTTGCACCTGCACATCGTTACGACCCATACGGGTTATGGTGGCTTCGAACTCACCACCGTTAGGCTCACTTTGTCCATTGAAAAGGGTGATGAGGCCCCCGGGTTGTAGGCGCAGCACCTGCACATGACGTGCGGCGTTAGTGGGTAAGTCCAATAACTGGCCGGGGGTCAGGGGGATGGGGCAGTAAAAACGGGGCATCAAACCCGCCCATAGGCGAAGCCTCTGACGGGTTCGCTGCCTTCCACCTTGTCGATCAGGCGCAGCAAGGGTTTGAGCTCGCGGTAGCGGCTGGCCGTGGCGCGAATGTAATTGATGAAGCGTGGCGTATCGGCCAGGTATTGCGGCTTGCCATCGCGCAGGGTGAGCCGGGCAAAAATGCCGGCCACTTTCAGATGGCGCTGCAATCCCATCCACTCCACGCCCCGGTAGAACTCGCCAAAGTCATCTCCAACCGGCAAACCAACGGCGCGCGCCTTTTGCCAATAACGAATGGTGACGTCCAATACAAAGTCTTCGTCCCAGCTCAAAAATGCGTCGCGCATCAGGCTGGCAATGTCGTAGGTGATGGGGCCATAGACCGCGTCTTGAAAATCCAATACGCCTAGCGGGGAACCCTGCATGAGATTCCTCGGCATGAAGTCCCGGTGCACGTAAACGCTGGGCCAGCGCAGGTTTTGTTCGGTGATGTGATGGAAGGCGGTGTCCAGCGTCTGGCGCATGGCAGTGTCGATCACCACACCCCGGTGTTTCGCCAGATACCAATCGGGGAAGAGTTCCAACTCACGCCTAAGCAGCTCTGCGTCATAGGAGGGCAACACATCGGGTTTGGAGGCCAGTTGCCATACGATGAGGGCGTCTACGGCTTGCATGTAGGTGTCGATGTTGGCCTGGGGCTCGTCCCGGTTGATGGTTTGCATCATCGTTTGCGCGCCCAAGTCGCTCAGCAGCATGAAGCCTTGGGCTTCATCCCAAGCCAGCACCTGTGGCACGCTCAACCCGGCAGCTTGCATCAGGCTTGCGACATGCACGAAGGGGGCGCAGTTTTCTTGGGCCGGAGGGGCGTCCATAATGATGCGACTACCATGGGTACTGGCCACCCGCAGGTAGCGCCGAAAGCTGGCGTCAGCCGACGCCAGGCGCAAGCTCGCACGCTGGAGCTGCTGGGGGGCCTCAAGCGTGGCAAGCCATTGATGGAAGGCGACTTCGCGCTCGGCGCTAGCCCAGGTGATAGAGATTTCGGGCATGGAATGAGCGCTGGGGCTTAAGGGGGTGGCGGTGGCGGTGGTCATGGATAATCCATTCTACAAACTTGAGCTTGCGCGCGACGGCTCTGTGTCTTCCACTGATGAAATGAATGTCCGTTTTTTGCCATTGTCCGATGCCCTTGCCGTCGCTTGATTTGAATCCCCTGCGGTCTAATTCCCACTTCGCGCTGCGACTGGTGGCCCTGCTGGCTTGCGCGTTGTGCCAGGGTGCGTTCGGGCAGGGGCTTGTGTTTGAAGTTCCGACCGAGCTGACGCCAAGGCTCAAAAGCAGCCCTTTTCTGCAGGAAAAGATCGCCCCAGCACTGCGCAGTCAATTGCCCACTTTCCTTTTCGGCGATAGGCTCACAGGCCAAACCGACAAGGACATGGTGTTGCAAGGTC
>CANCAO010000368.1 GCA_947374105.1 Comamonadaceae bacterium
TCAGATGCTTCTTGCCCGAATAGGCGACTATTCGTTTGCCATATTTTTATTTCACGTATTTTTCACATCTGCAACCCGAATGGCTTTGCAGGCTGTCGGATGGAGTGCGAAGGTGTTGGTATTCCCCATCTGCATGTTTGCCGGAATCATAGGACCGATTTTGACAAAGAAGTTTCTATTCGGCCATCTTTCTTGGGGTTCGTATTTGCTCGGATCGCCAATTCAAGAGGGTAGGAAAAAATGATCGAGTCCCTGTTTTCCGTAGTTTTTAATGAAGAAGAGCGCACCACACTCACGCAATTGCTAAAACCTGCTGGCTACTGTTTGGCTGCACTGCCACTATTCCATCTGAGCACGTCCAGAGCTGTGGTGCAGGGCATAGATGCCTGTGTACGCAAGATTTTGTTTTTGCTTAGCGGACTGTATCTTCTCGTCGCGGTCAACGTTGTGGTGCAGGGCGATGTGCTGTTCATTCATTGGCTGCGCCAGATATTTAAAGAAAATAACTGGTATGAATACCGACGAGTCGTTCAAATGGCCTGGCTTTTTACGTTGATTTTTGGATTGGGAGCATGGTTTTTTAGAAGACCAGGGTTGGACCAAGAGGCGACCCAGTTCTCTGTCGCACGAACTTTGTTGCTAGCGAGTGCAGTAGGTACAACAGGGGTCTACATTTTGAAATTTATTTCCTTCCACTATACGGATCTTTTGCTCAACACTCTCTGGTTGAATCACACTACAGCCATCTGGATAGAACTTGCAGCCTTGGGATTAGCAGGGCTGGGTACGGGTGTGGCTTTGAAGGAGGGCAGAGGTCATGTTTAACCATATCAAAATGGACCTCACCGCACACGGCGGAAACTGGGGCGCGCAAGGATTCTGGGCACTGGTTGTTTACCGATTTGGATGCTGGCGATACACGGTTCGTTTTGCGCCGTTGCGCAAGGTTTTTTCGCTGATGTACAAATTCCTTTTCAAGCTTATTCAAATCATCACGGGCATCGAACTTCCTTGTGAAGTTCCGATCGGTTCGGGTTTTGTGATTGAACATTCGGGTGGCATCGTAGTCAGCGGTTACGCAAGTTTCGGTGCGAACTGTCGTATTCGCAATGGTGTTGTCATTGGACTTTCAAGGGTAGAAGAACCCTGTGCACCGCACTTTGGCAATAACGTGGACATCGGTGCAGGTGCCAAAGTACTAGGAGATATACACATTGGTGACAACGTGTTGATTGGTGCTAACGCAGTGGTTATTACCGATGTACCCGCGAACTGCATTGCTGTAGGCGTTCCTGCGGTGATCAAACCGCGTAAACAAAGACCCCCAGCGGGATAGTTTTCTGAGGTGTGCCTGCGCGGGTTGGAGTTCACAATTCGATCATCCTTTGAGGACTCAAAAACCTTACCATTTCTGCTTCGGGTTGTGCTGAGGCAATTGGCTGACCCTTTCTAAAGGTCAAGACAATGGACGTATTCACCACCATCCCGATTTCACTGCTCAGCACCTTCGCTACGGCAGCCGCTTTTTTGTTGGCGATCCCTGCCGTATGCCTGCTGATATTGACCGTAAGCGCAGGCGGGCCACAAAAAGAGCGGAGTAAACAGTCAGCTGATAGGCGTTCCGTTAAGGTGGCGATTTTGGTGCCCGCGCATAACGAATCGGCCCATGTATTGCCAACCTTGCTATGCCTTAAAAAGCAGTTGTCCAGCGGCGATCGACTGATCGTAATTGCCGACAACTGCCAGGACGACACTGCAGCTTTAGCGCTTACAACTGGTGCGGAGGTGCTGGAGCGCACCGACGCGAAGTTACGGGGTAAAGGCTATGCGCTGGCATTTGGGGTGGATGCATTGCGGGCATCTCCGCCTGATGTGCTTGTGGTTGTGGATGCTGACTGCACCTTGAGTGACGGCGCAATTGATGATCTTGCACAACGGTGTGTACAAACTCAATGCCCGGTTCAGATGCTCGATCTTATGATCGCTCCCCCCGATGCCGGGTTGAGGACGCGAATTTTGGAATTTGCGTGGCTTCTTAAAAATCAAGTGCGAGCCCAAGGGTCTGCTCATCTGGGCCACGCATGCCACTTAATGGGAACTGGTATGGCATTCCCATGGGGGCTTGCAGCACAGCATATTTTGGCGACTGGCCATATTGCAGAAGATATGAAGCTCGGGGTAGATTTGACCATTGCTGGTTATCCAACGCAGTTTTTATCGACATCCCAAATCACGAGTGAATTTCCGCTGAACGCTGCAGTGGCCCGTGCTCAGAAATCGCGCTGGGAACACGGTCATCTGACTACCTTATCGCAAGAACTTCCCAAACTGATGACAGCGTTACTGCGCCGCCCCAGTCTTGCCCTGATGGTGCTGACCATGGATTTGGTCATTCCTCCATTGGCCTTGTACTTCGTTTGCCTCGCGATTGCTACGCCTTTGCTTTTGCTTGGTAATATTTTTAGCATACCTCTCCAGCCCGCGCTGCTGATGGTGCTTTTGGCATGGGGAGCGCTGATGCTCGCCGTAGGTTTGGCATGGTTGCGTTATGCAACACACCTGTTGTCTGCGCGTGAATTGATATCGATACCGCTTTATGCGGCCTGGAAACTGCCCATCTATTTTGCATATTTGATTAAACGCAAGTCCAGCTGGACTAAAACTGAACGAAAGGTCTGAAGCGCCATGGAAAAACCAGAATTTGAAGCTTCCGCCTCACGCAGTATTCGTCCTGTAGTGGGCTGGGAACGGTACAAGCGCGTTGGCATAACCGTGGCACTGGTTCTGCTACTGGTCGGCATTCCGTTGATTTTTCTGAAAATCAAGAGCGAATACATTGCAGAGGCCATTTTCCAGATCGCACCGTCGTACCAAAAGAATATGTCGGCCGACAAGGATCTAGAGTTGCAATCCAACTCGCAGTATCGGGAATTTGTCAACCATCTGTCGCGCTCCGTTTTGCGCTACGACGTCTTGGAGCACGCGCTGGAAAGTCTCGCCGAACAAGGTATTGATCCCAAGTTTCCTTCGGAAGACAAGCGCAAGTGGATTGAGCGGCAGCAACGCACTATTTATTTACTCGCAATTCCTGACACCTACATGGTACGTGTTGGTATTAAATCGGACAATAAAGAGCATTTGCATGAAATTGTGAATGCCGTGATGAACTCGTTTTTGAGAACTACGCGCAATGAACAGATCTATGGTTCTGATCAGAGGGGGCAAGTTTTAGTCGAACGTTCCTTGGTTCTCAAGCAGGAAATCAGTGGTTTTGAGGTCAGAAGATCCGAACTCGCTGGCACTCTGGGCTTAACAACCTTCGGTGAGAATACGAGCAATCCTTTTGACGTTATTCTTGCCCAAGCACGTGAAAAATTGGTGCTTGCATCGATTGATCGCAGCAAGGCGCAGGCTGTTTTGGCAGCCTTCAAAAAACGAAAAGAAGTTCCAGCATCTTCGGGTAGATCTGTGCTGGAAATGCGTCTTCAGGACAATGGTTTGCAGGCCATTCGAAATGAAGTGGTGAAGCGCAACGAGGAACTCTACCGTACTGCTGCTGGCTTGCAGGATAGTCATCCTGCCCGCAATCCTGCGTTAGAGGAGCAGGCTGAACTCAAACGACGTCTTCAGGCCAATGAATCCGAGTTCGAAACGTCAGCTCTTGACAATACTCAATCGCGTTTTCTCGCGTCCCTGGACGAAACACGTGAAACCGAGAGAGAACTGGCTAAGCGCGTAAAACAACTAGAAGGACGAGCCTCCGATTTCGCTGATGCTTTTCGCGAAGCTATGCACTGGACAGCTGAAATCAAGAAACGTGAACAAGAGCTGGCCGACATGCGAACACGCATCAATTATTTGGAAACCGAAAGTGACGCGCTGGGCTTTGTACGTCTTATCACCCCTGCCTTGCCGGCCATCACGCCGCAAGGGCTGGGGAAAATGAAAGCTTTATTGGGTTTGATGACCGCTAGCTTAGCCCTGATGATGATGATCCCTATAGTTATGGATTATCTGGACAGCCGCGTTATTACAGTGGGGGATGCTGAAAAATGCTTACAAGTAAGGTCTGCCGCTTGGCTGGTAGAAGCAAGAAATTCGGTCACACAAATCCTCATTCGTGATCAGTTAAGGCGGTTTGCCTCCACACTTCGACGTAACAAATCACGCGGCGCTCGTAACGTATTCAGCTTTTCTTCGGTGACGGTGGGCGGGGGGACGACATCCATGGTTCTTGAGCTGGCACGTACGCTAGTGGAGTTGGGCTCTCGAACCTTGGTTGTCAATGCAGATTCTCTGACTGAAAATTCTGTATTGGCATCTGATGGACTGGGCCTGACGGATGTACTAATCGGCAAAGCCACTGCTGATTCGGTAATTAGCCAGCAACAGCATTTTGGTTTGCAAATTAATGTGGTGCCCTACGGAACTGCCACCGAAAGTGGTATCAAACGTCTGGACGTTCTCAAGGTTGCCATCGATGCCTGGGCCAGAGAATTTGACTTTGTACTGATTGACATACCAGCCTTGTTGCCCTCTGCTGACGCCGAGTTGTTGATTAATGAAATCGGACAGGTCTTCTTGGTGGTCGAAGCTGAGTCGGTCAAGAAGGCTGATGTAGTTCGAGCCCGTCACTTGCTGGAAAAAATTGATCCAGATGCTGTTGGGCTAATTGTCAACCGTGTCCCCTTGGAAAATGGTGGCGATTCCATTAAGGAGCAGTTAGTGGAGACCGTTACCGGTGCTACATCCAATCGTTTTATGAGCACTTCACAGTGGTCTTTAAGATGGAATCTCTTTTTATTACAGGTACAGAAGCTCGGTCTTCGCTACAAGCACTGAGATCCAATAGGCTTGGATGCTAAAGTTCATTCCTATAGGCCAGTTAACATTTCAGATACGACGCTGTCTTAATTACTGCGTGTAATGACGATTACTTTTCCTTAAACCATTTAATTTATGACTTCTTTCCTGCGCACGTTAATCATCGCATTGGGTTTGCTGACCCTGGCACATGTCAATGCTGGCCCTGTGGCCGATAGGGTTGCAAAGAGTAGTTTATTACGTGTGTGCATATGGCCCGACTACTACAGCATCACTTATCGCAACCCTAGAACTCAACAGTTAATCGGAATTGATGTGGAGCTTTCTGCAGCATTGGCTCAGGACTTGGGGGTAAAGCTTGAGTATGTGGATTCCAGTTTTGCTAAATTGGCAGACGACATCAACATGAATCGGTGCGATGTCGCAATGTTTGGTGTTGGCATAACTGCGCAGCGGCAAGAAGTTTTGGCCTTCTCGCAACCCTATATGCAAAGTGGTATCTATGCGATGGTCACCCGTAACAGTCGAGTTATCCGCCAATGGGAGGATATTGACAAGCCTGGAGCCGTGATTGCGGTGCAAGCGGGAACCTTTATGGAGCCTGTCATGGCCAAGAGCCTGAAGAAAGCACGCATGGTCAGCATCAAACCTCCTCAAACTCGTGAACAGGAGTTAGAGGCAGGACGTGTGGACGCTTTCATGACGGACTACCCCTACAGCAGAAGGTTGCTTGAGAATGCAGACTGGGCCCGATTGGTGTCACCTGCGCAACCCTTTAACCCGATTCCTTATGCTTATGCTGTTCGACTAGATGACCGGGAGTGGTTGAAGCGAATAGATGCGTTCGTTAGTGCGATTAAGTCTGATGGTCGACTGGCAAAAGCAGCTGCTAGCTCGGGTCTAGGCGAAATTATCTTGCGCAAGTAGCGAAGTACATGCCCATGACAGCAGACAGAACGAAAAAGTTGGTGGGCGAATGGGCACCAGTTCAAAAGATTCGGCAGATCGCCACATTGGTTGTGCTGATGGTGATCGTCCTGTTTGGGCTTTTCATTTATACACAATACAGGTCAATTGCAGCAGAGACTGAGATCCGGCTAGATTATTTTGCCCGCTCTTTGGAGCAAGCCACTTCTAGCATTTTGGATTCTTCCAACAGCGATCTGAATGCTCTTGCACTCAACCTTGGATTGCTTGGAGCTAAAGGTAGTTACTTAGAAGCAAACAACATCACGCCTATGTTGGCTGCTTGGTCTGGCAATAGGCCTTGGGTTCGGAGTGTTTCTGTCATTTCGAGCACGGGCGAAGTTTTGTTCAGCAGTATTCCCGGGGATGTCGGAAAACCGGTCGACTTGCCGTTGCTGGGGCAACTTCCCTCACCAGCGCAAAACACAACGCAAGGGCCCGTACTCAGGGGAAGAGGTATTGGTGAACTGCATCCGATGGAGGCCAATAATTCCGATGGATCCCCTGTGCTTGCTTTGATACGAAGCCGAGCGCTTCCTTACGATGCAAACGTGTACATGGTTGTACTTCTCAATCTTGACTATCTTTCCAATTACTTTGACTTACTCATGGCTCGCTCTGGCACTCAGGTTGCCATGCTGAACTACAACGGAGTCATCATGGCGGGGACTGAGGACATCGGTACAACGCCAGAGAAACTGACCACTAAGACACCTATTTTTACGGAATTTTTGCCAAAACGTGAAAGTGGAAACTTTCAGGGCTTCGCGATTCGTAGCCATGATGCTGTGGGTAGTGTGTCGGCCTTTCTTTCTTTTCGAACACTTCGTAACTGGCCAGTCGTCATTGTTGTGCAGCGTCCTATCTCTTTGGTCACTAAAGAGTTGAAGGATGGACTTTGGCCGACGCTTGGCGCTTTCTTTAGCATTCTCATGCTCATTGTGGCCTTGACACAAGTGGGGCTACGTAGCTACCGAAGAGATTCACAGCTTCGTGCGGAGCTCGACAAGCAGACCGCTGAGACAACTGCCGTTGTCGTGCGCGATATAGCTATTCAGGAGTCCTCCCTTGACGCCATCATCATCATCGATGCAAATGACCAGATACTTTCGATAAATCCGGCGGCCGAGACCATATTCGGACATCGCTCTGAAGAAGTATTAGGTCGCTCCATGTCACAACTCTTAATGCCCTTGGGCCTTCGCCAAGTGCATCGAACGATTTTAAAAAAATTTATACAAACTGAAAATACATCTTTACTGAAGAGCCGAAGGGAAACATTGGGCCAGCGCGCTGATGGTAGTCAGTTTCCGATGGAAATCGGAATTGTTCCAATCAAGGTTTCAGCAGGTTTTGATTTCATTGTGACGATTCGTGACATCACGCTGCTCAAAAACGAACAGGCAAGATCGATAGAGCTGATGCATGAGTTGGATTTAAATGCCAAAGAGTTAGTGTCGAAGAACCTGATTCTTGAACATTCAAGTCAGCGCGAGTTGAAAATCGCGCAACATATCCAGAGTTCCATGCTCGTCAGTCCACCCACCCAAGTTGACCCAAGGGTTTGGATTTCGGCTTTCAATCAGGCATCGAAGGGGGTTGACGGCGATTTTTTTGAAGTGCTGACGGTAGGCAAAAATTGCTTTGATCTTGTGGCCGGCGATGTGATGGGAAAGGGTATTTCCGCTGCATTACTTGGTGCCGCTACCAAATTGCAATTCAGCCGTAGTCTTGTTGCACTGATGATGGAGGGAGAGCAGCGTGCAGCTATTCCAGAACCGAAGGAGATCATTTTTCACGTTAGTCAAAGCATTGCGTCAAACCTTCAATCATTGAATGCGTTCGTCACCTTGGTCTACATCCGCATCGATCTCACCCACGACACGCTGTCTTGGGTCGGATGCGGGCATGAGGAATCTTTATTGCGCAAATGCAGCGGAGAAACTTGCTTGCTGTCCAATCAGCATCCCCCTCTGGGCGTGCTTTTGGATGAAACATTTGAACAAAGCGAACTACCCTTCAATGTGGGTGATTTCCTATTCTTGAGCTCAGATGGCGCATCTGACGCTTTGAATCGAGAAGGGCAGCAAATTGGACGCGACCTAGTTAACCAGACAGTGCAGCGCTTGCTCGGAATTCACCATACGCCGAGTATGACGCTGCACACGATGAGGCGTAAGTTGCTGACTGATGACGTGACTCTGAAAGACGATTTAACGCTTGTATTGTTAACTCGGCCTCTTCATCAGAACTTGTTGCGGCTGGAGGCCCCTCTATCGCTGGACTCACTGCGTCCTGTCAGATCCTTCATACAAGAGTTGTCAGTAAAGGCTGGGTTGGATGAAGGGAGAACTAGTCAGTTTGTTGTTGCCGCAGCCGAAGTTCTCACCAACGCAATACGTCATGCCACGGGATTATTGGAAGACGCACCAATGGAGATCATTGGTGCCATTGAAGACAGTCAACTGGTCGTTCAGTTCAGTTATCTTGGTGACTATTTCGAACCACCTAATGCGCTACCGGAAACCGATTTCAATCATTACCCGGAAGGTGGGTTCGGTCTTCAAATTATTCGCGATGCAACCGACCGGGTTGATTACCTGCATGAGGATGGTGTCAACACTATCAGCATGTGGATATATCGTTGATGAGTTCGGAAAATTAAGGGATTCATTCTTATCGAAAAATAGGAGCGAAAACCGCATGAATACGACCTTTAAGCGTCGATTGAACTGCCATAAATGCATCAGCAGCTGCATCTGCTTCAAGGTTCAGACTCTCTACGCCTTCTTCCCAGGCTTTGGCATGGAATAGCCCGATGGCGGTTCGTCCAAAAAGAGTTTGCCAATCTCGTCCCAAGGCATACCACTCTGATTTTCTCCGTGGACGTAGGCCAAACCAGTTACGCCGACCTTGGACAATGTCCAGCAGCCCACCATACAAAGCAACGATCTGACTCAACACTCGGTTGTCACACGCAAGACGCACGGTGACACATTCGAGATTGTTGTCTCTCTTTAGTCTGGCTTTGACTACATTCACAGATTTCCAAAGTGAGGCTCCGCCACTTAACCGTTGCGCCAAAACACACACTACAAATGGTGGCAACATGAGAGTTGCGAGTATTCCGGCCAGGAAGCGAGAAATCGCTGGTGTATGAGTGGTGTGTGAGGGTCGCAGGGATGTAAGTAGCGCATCTGATGTGCTCAAAACGTTACGCACTGACCACTTTAAACTCTGAATGGAGTTGCCCTGTGCTAGGGAATTTTCCAATGTAATTTGGCCACCCACATAGGTATTGGACATTACCAAAGAGTTTCGTACCTTGGCACCTCGGGCAACAATAACATTCCGAGCGAGCACCGTGTCTGGCCCCAGCTCAGCACCACCTTCGACCATACTGCCAGGCCCAATCAGAACCGGTCCTTCAATCTTTGCGTTCGCATCAATCACTGCGTCAGGACTTGCAGCTCCCCAAGGAAAACGTCGCCATGAGGCCGGGATGGCAGACTCCTGACTACCGTCAAGGGCATTTTTTTGTGCTCGTAAAAGCTCATCAGCTCCTAGCACTTGCGCGCATTCAACGTTAGTGGCAATCACACAGCGCACCCGTCCCATATTTTTTACGCGCATGGCTAAGGATGCGTAATCTTCGTTTGGACTGAGTGCAAAGACTTGACTCACGTCAGTACTGAACCAGCCGGCCCAGAGCAGAGCATCACCTACATTTAGCGCGACACCAGTAGCCCGCATCAACTCGCGAATAACGCGGCTCGCCACCCATTGGTGGGCATGGCCAATAACGACTCTGTCAGTGGCATGCAAACCCATGCCACGGAGCACCTTGTAGGGTGAGGCAGTGTCTTTTGCGTAATGCCAGTTGAGTCGTATGCCCCAAGGCCCACCATCGTGCAGTATCTTGCGTAGCATTTCGGGTTGCTCACTCACAACAAGGTCTACTTCGCTCACCCCAGCCAGCGCACAACTGTCCAGCACACGCTGAATAAAGGTGGCAGATCCCAAGGGCAGCAAACACGCAAGAACATTGTCATCGCCCGGAATGTCGATATGCTGCATTGCGGTAGTGAATAGCACCACCCGAGGAGTAGATTGCAAAATTGTGGGGGATTCAGTCATATTACTTTGTCGCTGGAAAATGAATAGGAAATGTGCATAGTCGGCTCAATCAATAGGCACCACGTCCGAAAACAACCGCAGGAATAGTCTTTAACAGCGTTTTAATATCTGTCCACAAAGAGCGCCGGTGGATATAGTCAATGTCCATCTCGACTTGCTGGTCAAAGGGAATTTCTGAACGCCCGTTGACTTGCCAAAAGCAGGTCAGACCCGGAACGACTGTCAGACGCTCGCGGTCACGTAAAGAGTATTTCAAAACCTCGAGCGGGATGGGTGGACGTGGCCCTACCAGGGTCATCTTTCCCGTCAAAACACACCATAACTGTGGAAGTTCATCAATGCTAAAGCGCCGAATAAAACGGCCAATTGGCGTGATCCTTGGGTCCCGCTTCATTTTGAAGGTCACGCCGTCTTTGCCGTGTTGATTCTCTGCAGCAATTTTGGCGCGCATGGCATCGGAGTCCACACACATAGAGCGAAATTTTGGGAAGCTGAATTCCTGGCCACGACGCCCAACGCGCTTCTGCCAGTAGAGAACTGGACCTCCATCGTGCAGCCGAATACAAAGAGCAACGCCAATAAATAAGGGGGACAGAAATAACAGCGCGGGGAGGACTATAGTGATATCCAAGGTGCGCTTCAAAAATTGCAAGCTACCGACCTGAATGCGCCATTGAACCCGCTTACACGAGGCTTTGAATCGTGCGTTACGCTGACTGGTCATATGGGGTAAGGCTTGCTTTTTCATGGGATTCTTGAGTTCATGCTGTGCTGAAATTTATCTCGATGTCCGTATTACAAAGTAAAGCCCACATAGACTTGTGATCAGATTGTGAATTTCGAACGCTACTTACGAGATATACATGCCCTTATCCCTCGGATTAGATGAAAAATTGAAAGTTCTAGTTGCGGATGACATTGACAGTGCTCGCAGGGAACTGCTTCAGATGGTTCGTGATCTTGGTCACGAAACCATTGAAGCTGTAAGCGGGGAAGATGCTTTGCGCTTGATGGATTTGCACTCCCCAGATGTGATATTGCTGGACTTGCTGATGCCGCACATGGACGGCTTTGAGGTAGTCAAGGAAGTGCGTAAGCGGTATACCGAAAAGTGGTTGCCAGTGATCGTCTTGTCCTCACTGGAGGGTCAAGAGCATTTTGCTAAAGCCTTGCAAAATGGTGCTACCGATTACCTTGTAAAACCAGTGAGACCCGCTATTTTGCGGGCTAAGCTCAGACAATATCAGCGCATCTTGTCCATGCAGTCAAATTTGGGTTTGCACGCACAGCGTCAACATGTCATTCATGAGCATATCGCAGACGCTATCGTCACTAATGCCATACATGACAATATTGCAGATGCCATCATTACGCTCAACGAGCAGGGATTGATCAGCGATCTCAATCGGGCTGCTCGCAGGATTTTTCAGGTGGACGATGCGAGGGGCGACTCAGACATTTCCATTATGGAACTGACTGGCCTCAGTCTTGATTTTCTGCTTGCCCATGCTGAGGTTGAGATTCATTTGGAAAATGGACGGCGGGTATGGTTCCAAGTGACGCACAACAGTTGGTCCATTGGATCAAACGCTTATTTCACTATTTCATTGCACGACCTTAGCGAAGCCAAGCGCATTGAGCGGATGAAAGACGAGTTCCTTGCCACTGTGAGCCACGAACTACGGACGCCGTTGACGTCCATTTTGGGTGCTCTGGCCTTGTTAACCGCCGGTGCCGGCGGACTCCTGCCATCAGCTGCTGCCGAACTGGTTCAGGTTGCAAAGCGCAACGGTGACAGGCTGAGTCGACTTATTGATGATGTGCTGGACCTTACCAAATTGGAAGGCAACAGCATGCGATTAAACATGAGGACAATGACGCTGCCGGCCCTCATCGAGGAGGCGGTCACGGTCAATAAATCGTATGCACAGGGCACCGAGGTGCGCATTGAATTTGAAAGACGCGGACCTTCGTTTCAGGTACAGGTGGATCCGGATCGTTTTTTGCAAATTATGGCCAATCTCTTGTCGAACGCCATTAAACATTCTCCTAAGGGGACCGTTGTTCGCGTCGTGCTAGAAACGGATGGGAACCATATGTATGTCCGGGTTGTTGACCAAGGGCCGGGCATTGACAAGGACTTCAAAACGAAACTTTTTGAAAAATTTTCGCAAGCCGATACCTCAGATCGACGTGCACTGGGCGGTACTGGTTTAGGTTTGTATATTTGTCGAATTTTGGTGGAGAAGATGAACGGCAAGATTTCCGCAGAGTCTGGTGCGACGGGGGGCTCTACCTTCACGGTTAGCTTGCCGCGCATCATTACGGGGGATGAGCAACCTTGGGTTCTGTGCATTGCGCAGGATCGGCAGTTGCAGGAACGCATGCAGGAGTGGTTGAACGGCATGGCCAGAGTAGAGTTGGCAAATAACTTGGAATCTGCTGCCGAGAGCATCTTGCGCTTGGGCGCACCTATGGTCGTTCTTGCAGACCCTCAAGCACAAGGTCTTGCTGATCAATTTTGCACACGCTTGTTGAAGATGGTCGGGCAAAAGTGTATTTTGCTTATTGGAGATGCGTTGGATGCGGGTTTTGCTGCTCGACATGGATTGGACTGGCTTTCCCTGTCAAGCATTTCTCGTCAGGACTTTGTGAAACGGGTACGAACCATCTTGTCCGACGCACTTAAGGATCGCTTGCATGGAAAAATTTGAACGAATCATGTGCATTGAGGATGACCCTGACATCCTGCTTATTCTCGATTTCAGTCTTCGACGCATGGGCGGATTCTCGTTGTGCCTATGTACCGGAGGGAAAGAGGCACTCGAAAAAGTAGAAGATTTTCGACCCCAACTGGTTCTGTTGGACGTGATGATGCCGGAAATGAGCGGACCACAAACCTTGGGGAAACTCAGGGAGCTACCGACTATTCGCGGAGTGCCAATTGTCTTTATGACCGCCAAGGCCATGCAGAGCGAAGTGGAAGAGCTCTTGGTGTACGGTGCCACGGGCATCATTGTGAAGCCCTTTGATCCAGTTGCATTGCCCGACAACCTTCGCATTTATTGGGAGCACGGAAGAGGTCCCCGTGTCTGAGCCCATGGATCCAGCTTTCGCAGAACATTTCCGTAAAATTCAACTCAATTTTATTGATGGCCTGCCGCAGCGACTGGAAGAAATACAACACGCGCTTGATGATCACCAACGCTATGTTGCATTGCATC
>CANCAO010000369.1 GCA_947374105.1 Comamonadaceae bacterium
ATGCCACCGAAAAAAGGCGTGACAAAGTTGGCTAAACCCTGAGCCATCAGCTCCTGATTGGGATTGTGGTGCCCACCTGACATACCGTCGGCCACGCGTGCGCACAATAGCGATTCAATTGCGCCCAAAAGCGTTAAAGTGAGAGCGGGGACTAATAAAAATCGGATCGAGTTCCAGCTGAACTCAGGCCATACAAAACGGGGCAGGCTGGAGGGGATGCCTCCAAACCGGCTGCCAATGGTGTCCACCTGCAAGCCCAGCACCGCTACTGCCATAGGTGCAAGTACCAGTACGATGACCGATCCAGGAATGATTGCCAGATGAGCCAGCCAGCGTTGTCTTTGCTTCATGCGGGTCAGAAGCAGTGGCCAGCCCACAATGACCGCCAGACAAGCCCCTGCCAAACCCAGTGCATGCGGATTCAGGGTGTTCAAGGCCCCCGACAAGGCCAGCACAATGCCCACAAAATCAGCCGGCATGGTACTCACTCGCAGGCCCAAAAAATCTTTGATCTGGGACAAGGCGATCAGCACTGCAATGCCGTTGGTAAAGCCAATGACTACAGCCACAGGAATGAAGCGGATCAGCGTGCCCAATTTGAACAGGCCTAACAAGAACAAAAAGACGCCCGACATGGCGGTGGCGATGATCAGGTTGGCTAGGCCGTAGCGCTCCACGATGCCGTAAACAATCACGATAAAAGCCCCCGCCGGCCCGCCAATTTGCACCCGGCTGCCACCCAGGGCGGAGATCAAAAAACCGGCAATGATGGCGGTGAACAAGCCCGCTTCGGGTTTAAGCCCACTGGCCATCGCAAACGCCATGGCCAGCGGCAGGGCGACGATGCCCACCGTGGCCCCGGCGCTCAGATCCTGTAAAAATCGGGCGCGCGAATAGTCGCGCAGTGCGTCAAACAGGGCGGGGCGAAATGTTACAAAGAGGGTTCTTCGGTTTTTCACGCGCATATCGGCATTGTAGGCAGCCCCCACTTGAGAGATGAGCGCGCGCAAGTCCCACATACGGATTCACCTAGCGCTTCTAGCTTCTATGTTGTACTTTACGACACATAACTTGACATGCAAGTAGGTAGGTATACTGCCGTTTGTTTGTGCTTGGAAGAGTAGGTTCAAACAGGTATTAACCCCTTGCGGGGATACGTTTCGCACACTCAGTGTTGCCGTATAGACTGCTAAGGAAGTTTGAAGTCACGGATTGAGGAGATGCATTTGATCCATAACCGGAACGTGAATAAACGGTTACTCTGCGCACTGCTGACCGGTATTTTTGGTATGGCAACTGTTCATGGCGAAGAGACCGAGGGCATTGTTGGAAAAAACGAGTGGCTCTTCAATAAATACGAAGTTTTGAAATCAACTGATGCGGCCCGGACAGCAGAGTCAATCGAGCTAATCGGGCGTTTCAATAAGGTTCTTAAGGCCAATGGCGTCAACATGGCAATGACGATGGTGCCTTTGAAGATGCGCATCTATTCGGAATATCTTCCGGATAGTGTCAAGTTCACAGATTACATGTCGGGCAATTACGAACAGACAGGCAAAGCGTTACAGGCGGTTGGTGTGAACTTGATTGATCTCAACACGCCTTTCCTGAGTAGCCCCAAGCGCAATTCGGACACCCCCCTGTTTTTTCGGCTTGACTCGCACTGGAACTTGACAGGCGCCATGCTTGGGGCAGAAACCATCAAGGCAGGCATCGACGCCAACAAGGTCCTCAAGGGGGCACTTGATGCAACGCCTGAAGTGGCGTACAAAATAAGTGTGGGCAAGCGAAAACTTCCGTCTAAGGGACGTAATTTGCTTGCTGTATTGCCGCGCAATTCTGGCCCCTTTGCACCTGAACAATTCACACCAGTCAGCGTGATCAGAGCGCAGGCATTAAGTGAGGACAGCCGTCCGTCGATTGGCGTCACGGTTGCAGGTAGTAGCTCTTCGCAAGAATGGACCGGCTTTGTGGATGCGCTGCGCTATGTGTTGCAGCGAGATATTTTGAATGTTTCTGTACATGGTCTTATCGGGCCCTGGGTCGGCATGGAAAGCTATTTACGTAGTGATGCATTCCAAGCAAGCCCACCGAAGTTGCTGATCTGGGAGTGGGCTGAGTCAACCCTGCATGCTCCACCGGATCACCAGTATCAAGACCCCCGCAATGTGAGCAACAATACAGAATGGTTATTGCGTGTCTCAGCTTGGGCGCAGGCCGCTTGCAAGCCGTCCACGGTGACCGCGAGTTTGGCGCGGGTCGGCCTAGCTGCAAATGCTGTTAATTTGAAGGGTAGAGACTTAGTCACCGGGCCAACCAATGAAAACGAATTTATCGAAATTACTCTTGATAAGCCGATAGAAAAGTTGGACTACCTAATGGCACGAGCCGTCACGGTTGGATCAAAAACTTTGATTCTGGAAGCTACGGGTTCGGGTGCTGCCACTCGCCGCTTCACAATGAATGTCCCAGGTGATGATGCTACCCATATGCTTAAGTCACCACTGCCGTCGAATGGTCGTGGTTTTTCCAAAGTGCGAATTTACCCCGGGAAGAGCGATGGTTTTGTTTTCAAGGATTTACAAATTTGTCGTCAACCCGATGACATTCTCAGCAAGTGAAGTGAGAATTAGCAGCTGGTGATTGCAGCTCTAAAAATTGGCACTCGCTTGGCTTGGTCTAATGCTATTCCTTGGTCAATTCGGCCTTCTATAGAACATTGATCGTTTTCTACAAGGCGTTGTCGTAGTTGCCTTTGTTGTCGGCAGATGGCTCTATGCCAGCCTCGGCCAGGCGTGCGCTGTAGCGGATTGATCGAACTCAGTTTTGACAAACCAATCAATAAGCTGGACCAGCTTGCCTCAGGAGTTACCGTTGCCAGAACAAGAACTTTAATTTTCGAGAGGGGATGCAAAGGTCGATTTACATTGAATATCGCTGGGGATGATGTCGCACATGCCCTTCAAACACCACTGTATCCAAGTAGTCGGGGTTTCAAAAAACCACGAATCTACCCGCGAAAAAATCAAAGCGTTTCCCTGAAGATACTGAAAATCTGTCGCCAGCCTTGGACATTCTTAATTAAGGGTGCTGAACATCGTAAGGATAGTTTTGTCTGCTCTTATTGTTGTAGTATGAGCGTACAGCCGCTATATGCTAGAGTATCTGAGAATCAAAATTATTTCCTTAGGAGCAATGCATGGTAGGTATCCAGTCTCAAGACGATCCCCGGCGGGATATTCACAACGATGTGGAGGGTATATTTCGGAATTTCTTTCGAGATAATAGCCTTGTTATAAACACAGAGACAAGCGCCAAAGATATCGAGGGTTGGGATTCTCTTGCCCATATAACGCTCATCGTTGCCATTGAAAAAAAATTCGGTATTAAATTTAAACTCGCCGAGCTACAAGAGCTTCGCAACGTAGGTGACATTTTGGCTTGTGTAAAGACCAAGACGGGAAAATGAGCCTTTCCTACGTAGACACTTTCATTGACGATTTCTTTCGATGCGCCGGGCTCTTTCCGAACGAGCCAGCTTTGGTTTTCCCAGACCAAACGATGACTTATGCGGAGCTTTTGGCTATCGTTCAGGGAATTCGTGATTGGATAGATTCGGAAGTTCCTATCAATGAACGGCGAATTGCAGTGCATGCAACGCAGGATACTTTTACATATGCCGCGATCCTCGCGATCCTTGCGTCGGGCAGGGCCTATGTTCCTCTGAATCCTCACAACCCTGCGCAACGTAACGGCAGTTGCCTGACGCAGGCCGATGCCGCCACGCTCTTTCAATCGGGCGCCGAAACTGAAATCAGTGAATGGGTTCTGGAGCAGCGGCTTCCGGTAAAAATCGTTGATCTCAGGATGATCTCTTCCAGCACGTCTGAACGGATGCCCGCGCCAGTTCGCGAGACTGACATGGCATACCTGCTCTTTACCTCCGGCAGCACGGGCGAACCCAAGGGCGTTCCTATCTACCATGGGAACCTGAGGCGGTTCATGAAAGCGTTTCTCTGCGAAACGGGTTTCGAGCTTCGACAGACTGACCGTTTTCTGCAGATGTTCGACCTTACTTTTGACCTTTCCATCATGTCCTTTGCAGCCCCGCTTGCACTCGGTGCGGCATGTCATGTCGTAACAGGTTCAGGTGTCGGATTTTTGGACGTGGTGAAGACACTTCAACGTGGAAAGATATCGGTAGCGTTGATGGTGCCTTCCGTCCTGTCTTTTTTGGAGAGTTATCTCGACGAGATAGATTTGCCGGACATGCGCTATTCTCTTTTTTGTGGCGAAGCGCTACCCGCTCTGTTAGCTGAGAAATGGCATCGATGTGTTCCGTCGGCCCGCCTATTCAACGTTTACGGCCCCACTGAGGCGACGATTTTTTGCTCCATTTACGAATTGAAATCGCCTTTGGATTCCTCTGGTGAATACCAGGGCGTAGTTTCCATCGGAGTTCCGATGTCCGGAACCATGTTCTCTCTCATTAGTGAAAAGGGGGACTGCGTTGCACCCGGAGAAAAAGGCGAGCTTGTGATCTCCGGCGGGCAAGTAACTGATCAATACTGGCGCAACCCGGAAAAGACACTTGCTGCTTTTTCCGTTCATTCGGGAGAAGTGCCAGCCTACCGGACTGGTGATATCGCCTTTGCAGCAGAGGGCAATTATTATTATTGCGGGCGTACGGATTACCAACTGAAGGTGGACGGATATCGCATTGAGGCCGGAGAGATAGAGCACCATGCCAGAAGCCTTGCCGGTGTTCGAAATGTCGCCCTCGTTGGCCAAGCAGATGCGAATGGAAGAGTCAAACTGCATCTATTTCTAGAAGCCTCTGACATTGTTCATGAGACGCTCAGGATGACCTGCAGGACTCACTTGGCAGGGAAACTT
>CANCAO010000370.1 GCA_947374105.1 Comamonadaceae bacterium
GCTCTGCTGGGGTACCAAGCCCAACAGGTGATGTCTCTGGAAATCGCGCCCGAGATGGTTGAGATGGCGCGGACAAACCTGCAAAAATCTGGTCTGCACAACGTCAAAGTCACCCAAGCCGACGGTGCACAGGGCCTGCCTGCGCAAGCTCCGTTTGATGTCATCGTACTCAGTGGCTCGGTAGCCGAAGTGCCGCCTGTCCTGCTGGAGCAGTTAAGAGTCGGCGGCCGCCTGATGGCCATCGTGGGTGAACTCCCGATCATGCGGGCCACGCTGATTACCCGCACCGGTGAAGCCCAATACACGACCACACAAGCTTGGGACACGGTCGCCCCTCGCTTGTTGAACGTCCCAGAACACTCACGCTTCACTTTTTAACAGGGCTTCTTAGCTTTTTGCCTAAGACTCCATTCAAAACCTCAAGCCATCATGATTGAACACGTTCACCCCAGTGACCTAGCCGCTTGGCTGGAAAAGATGAAGTCCCATGGTCGGCCTGTCGTGCTGGACGTGCGCGAGCCGCATGAATTGCAAACCGCATCAATCAGCCCTGCTAATTTCGAGCTGGTGTGCATCCCCATGGGTGTGATTCCACCCCGCCTGAATGAACTGGACCCCACGCGCCCTATTGCCTGCCTATGCCACCACGGTGCACGCAGCCAACGTGTGGCTGAGTATCTGGCTGGCCAAGGCTTTGCCCATGTTGCCAACCTCACTGGAGGCATCAATGCCTGGTCAATCCAAATCGACCCCACGGTTCCACGTTATTAAGGAAAAAGCCTCATGCATGCATTCCGCCTAGCCCCCCTGAGTTTGGCTCTTTTTGCCACCCTGACTGTGCCTGCTTACGCAGAAAACTTGCTCAGCATCTACGAAACAGCTCGCGGTTACGATGCGACCTACCAGTCGGCCAAGTCACAGTTTGAAGCGACCATGGCGCTCTCAGAAGAGGCCAAGGCCAACATCTTGCCGACCGTGAATCTGGGGGTCAATGGCTCTAATGGCCAAATCAATATCATCGACTCCAACCCGGCCCAAACCAACCGAAACTTCACCAACCAGGGGGCAACTATCAGTGCCTCGCAACCCTTATACCGTCCAGTCAACCTGGCACTCTACGAACAGGGTAAAAAGCAAGCCTTGCTGGCCCCCGCAGCCTTGTTGATCGCTGAACAGGATTTGATGATCCGAACCAGTCAGACTTATTTCGATGTCCTGAATGCGCAAGACACTCTGACTTTCGTCCAAGCCCAAAAATCGGCTGTGGCAGAACAACTGGCTTCGGCCAAGCGCAATTTTGAAGTTGGCACCGCTACCATCACCGATACCCGTGAGGCCCAAGCACGCTATGACTTGGTGATTGCGCAGGAAATCGCCGCCGACAATGACCTGCGTGTCAAACGACTCGCCCTGGATCAGTTGGTGGGTAAAAGCAACGTCACCCCTAACCCACTTGCCTCCACCACTTTGCCTGTACTCATACCTGCGGATGTAAGTCCCTGGATTGAACAGGCGCTTGAGACGCACCCCACCCTCAAACAACTGAAAGTCGCGTTGGAAGTCGCAGAACTCGAAGTCAAAAAAGCGCAAGCCGGTCACAAACCCACGCTCGACTTGACTGCCAGCTATGGCTATAGCGATAACTCCAATGGCACCACGACCACGGCCACCACCTCCAAAGCAACGACCGGTGTGATTGGCCTCTCATTCAACTTACCCTTGTTTGGTGGTTTCTTTGCCCAAAATCGAATCAAGGAAACCCTGGCGCTTGAGAACAAAGCTCGCACCGACTTGGAGGCAGGTCAACGCAACATCTCACAAGCCACGCGTGCAGCCTATTTCGGCGTTCTCTCGGGACTCGGCCAAGCCAACGCCCTGCAAGCCGCCGAAGCTTCAAGCCAGAGTGCACTGGACGCCAACAAGCTCGGCTATCAGGTGGGTGTGCGCATCAACATCGACGTGCTCAATTCGCAAAGTCAGTTGTTCCAGACCAAGCGTGATCTAGCTAAAGCCCGCTATGACGTGCTGGTCGGCGGTCTGAAGTTGCGCCAAGCCAATGGCACGCTCAAGGCCGAGGACTTGCAGAGCGTCAACGCGCTGCTCAGTCAGTAAAGTCACAAAAGACACCTCCCAGTTGTAAGCGCCACACCGCTGGCGTTACCAACAATTACCGCCCACGCAGCTCAACGGCGGGCTGGTCGCTTCTATCATCCATCGAACAAGCCTGATGCTGTGCAGGGCTTGTCGATGCACCCCTCCTCTTACATACAGATTCATGGATCTTGTGGATTTTTATGGGCATCGTTTCTTGTAGTCACAGGTACTGTCAAACAAGAAATTCATGAGCACCAACCCATCTGTCACAACCCATTCACGCATCAAAGAAAAAACCGGCGTACAAACGCTGGCCACTGACACCGTAGTCTATCTGGTGCTAATCCTGCTGACCTGGGGCACATGGCAATTCAGCCAGCAAGACTACTTTGAAGCTGGGGACGATGTGGGCTACTGGCTTGGCGTTGCAGGAGGCAGCATGATGTTGCTGCTCTTTAGCTATCCCTTGCGCAAACACTTTCGATTCATGCAGCGCTTGGGGCGGGTGAAGTGGTGGTTTTTAGTGCACATGCTCTTGGGCGTGGGCGGGCCGCTGTTGATCTTGCTGCACTCCACCTTCCGCATTGGCTCGCTCAATGCCGGAGTGGCGCTGTACAGCATGATCATCGTGGCGCTCAGCGGGGTGGTGGGGCGCTTCATATATGCCCGTGTTCACCGTGGCCTCAAAGGCGAACAGGTGAGCTTTCAAGCCTTGCAAGAACGAGCGGGGTTAGACAAAGACGAAGTCCGCTCTCGCCTGGCCTTTGCACCCAAGGTTGAAGCGTTGCTCAAAGCCTTTGAGCAACGAGAGCTGCAGGCCAATCCGGGTTGGCTGACCTACGCGCGCCAGGTGTTTGTCTTGCCTCTCATGCTGTGGGTGGTGTACCACCGTTGCCTGTCTGAATTGCATCACCCGATTCAACGCTTGGCTAAGCACAACAATTGGCCCGCCCCTGATTTTGAACGCCGACACCGCCACTCTAAGAAGCTGGTGCGCCGCTACCTCACAGCAGTGGTTCGCGTGGCTCAATACACCGCCTATGAGCGACTTTTTTCGTTCTGGCATCTCGCCCACATCCCCTTTGTCTATCTGCTGGTCATCAGCGCCATCGTCCACGTGGTGGCCGTGCACGCTTACTGAGTTTGACCCACACGATGCCTTGGCTTGTTCATTGTTTTATGGCGTGTCTGATTGGCTTGGCCGCGCTCACAGCGGGCGCGCAAGGTATAGAGTCCGTCATGTCCCCTGGCAAAGTCATTCAGGGCCACGCCAAGTTTGAAGACGACTGCAAGCAATGCCACGTGAAGTTCGACCGCAAAGCCCAGGACGGCCTATGCACGGACTGCCATAAAGACATTAGTGCCGACGTGCGCGCCCTGAGCGGCATGCACGGCCGACTCAAACCCCAAGCCTGCCGCAGTTGCCACTCCGACCACAAAGGGCGCGGCGCACGCGTGGCCGAGTTTGACAAGAAGCAGTTCGACCACACGCAAACCGACTTTGTCCTGCGCGGCAAACACCCCAAAGTGGAGTGCGATAAATGCCACGTCTCGGGTAAAAAATACAGCGAAGCACCGCAAACCTGCAACGCCTGTCATAAAAAAGACGATGTCCACAAAGGCTCACTCGGTGCCAAGTGTGCCGACTGCCACAACGAGACCAACTGGAAAGAAGCCCGCTTCGACCATGACACTACCCGCTTCCCCCTGACGGGCAAACACATCGACACGAAATGCGCCGACTGCCACAAGAGCAGCAACTACAAAGAAGCACCGCGCAGCTGTATCGGTTGCCATAAAAAAAACGATGACCAAAAAGGGCACAAAGGCCAGTTTGGCGAGAAATGCGACAGCTGTCACGGCACCAAACAGTGGAAGTCATCCAGCTTCAACCACGACACCGACACGAAATATTTACTCAAAGGCAAACACCGCAGCACCGCCTGCACCGATTGCCACACCAGCCACCTCTACCGAATCAAGCTCAGCCAAGACTGCTACGCCTGCCATAAGAAAGACGACAAGCACAAAGAGACCTTAGGCAAAGACTGTGGCAGTTGCCACACCGAGCGCAACTGGAAAGAGCCCGGGAAGTTTGACCATGACGCCACCAGTTTCCCCCTGCTTGGCCAGCACGCCAAAACAGACTGCAAAGACTGCCACAAGAGCGTGCTCTTCAAAGAAGCGCCCAAGGAATGCTATGCCTGCCATAAAAAAGACGATAAGCACGCGGGTAACCTGAGCGAGAAGTGTGCTGATTGCCACAGCGAGCGCGATTGGAAAACCACCAAGGGACGTTTCGATCACGACAAAACCAAATTCAAATTGCGCAACGCACATGCCGAAGCGTCGCTCAAGTGCAACGCTTGCCACAAGGACTTGACGCAATTTCGTAACACGCCGTTAGATTGCTTTAGCTGCCATAAGAAGGACGACAAGCACGAAGGGCAAGAGGGCACCAAGTGCGAGAGTTGCCACTCAGACAAGAGCTGGAAGGTGGCCCGCTTTGACCACAGCGTCTCTCGTTTCCCCCTCACTGGGCGCCATATTGCGACCCCTTGCAAAGATTGCCACGAAACCGCCCGTTACAAGGATGCGCCGCGTGACTGCTTCAGCTGCCATAAAAAGGTGGACAAGCACAAACAAAAATTTGGAATGAACTGCGAAACCTGTCACAGCACCCGTGCATGGCCACTTTGGGACTTTGATCACACCAACCGTACCAAGTACAGGCTGGATGGCGCACATCGCACTGTGGCTTGTGAGAGCTGCCACACACAAGTGGCCCCCAAAGGCAAGGCCACCGCCTTCGTGGGCAGCACCTGCATTGCGTGTCACCGCAACGACGATGTGCATGACGGCCAGTTCGGTATGCGCTGCGAGCAATGCCACGTCACCGACAACTGGAAGAAATTCAAAAACCGGGCGGGGAGTGCACTATGAGTCAACTCAAAACGCCTAGCGCTTGGATGAGTTTCTGGTGGAAACTTTGCTTGTCACTAGCTCTGGTAATGGGCAGCACGGGGCTCTTTGCACAATCTACCTCTCGTAATTTTGAGCACATCAAAACCGGTTTTGCACTCACCGGTTTTCACACCAACGTCCGCTGCGAGTCCTGCCACATCAAAGGCGTTTTCAAAGGTACGCCGCGTGACTGCGCCAGTTGCCACTCTGGCACCGCGCCTCTGGCCATCGCCAATGTGGTCAAGCCACAAAAGCACGTGCCCACGCAACAAGCCTGTGAGACCTGCCACAGCACAGTCACCTTCACAGGGGCCAAGTTCAACCACTCGGGCATCACACCCAACGCTTGCACCACTTGCCACAACGGTAGTATTTCTAGTGGGAAGCCTGTGGGCCATATACCCACGCAGGCTGATTGCAGCACTTGTCACAAGTCCACCAGCTCTTGGCTGGGAGCCAAACCCGATCACAGCACATTCACCGCCGCCACCAATTGCGCAAGCTGCCACAACGGCAGTGCTGCTACAGGCAAGATCGCCACACACATCCCCACCACGCTCAATTGCATCAGTTGCCACAGCGTGACCACCTTTAAGACTAGCAATTGGAATCATTCGCAGATGCAGGTGGTCAATCAGTGCTCCACCTGCCACAGTGGAGCCAACCCTCCAGCGGATGGTCCGACCAACAACCATATTCCCTACAGGTCGCTCAGTGGCGTGGCCATCACCAACTGCGATACGTGCCACAAGTCGGGATTTACGGCTTGGAATCCGGGTATTTTCCACAACAACGTGGCCGTCTCGACCCAGTGCGCGACTTGTCACATCAACACCAGCTTTGGCGTGACGGGCAAGCCCGCAACACCGATTCATGCCACCGTGACGGGTAACTGCGAGAGCTGCCACAAGTCCACTTCAACTTGGCTAGGCAGCAAGCCGGATCACAGCCTGTTCACCACGGCCACCAATTGCGCAAGCTGTCATAACGGCGCGGCGGCTACCGGCAAGGTAGCCACACACATCCCCACCACGCTCAATTGCATCAGTTGCCACAGCGTGACAGCCTTCAAGCCCAGCAACTGGAATCACACGCAGATGCCGGTGGCCAACCAGTGCTCCACCTGCCACAGCGGGGCTAACCCGCCCGCTGATGGGCCAACGACCAATCACATTCCCTACAAGTCTTTGATCGGTGTGGCGATTGCCAACTGCGATAGCTGTCACAAGTCAGGCTTTACTGCTTGGAACCCAGGCACGTTCCACAACAACGTCACCGTCTCAACCCAGTGCGCGACTTGCCACATCAACACCAGCTTTGGGGTGACGGGCAAGCCTGCTACGCCGATTCATGCGACCGTTACCGGCAACTGCGAGAGCTGCCACAAGTCCACGGCGACCTGGTTGGGTTCTAAGCCTGACCACAGTCTGTTTACAACGGCCACCAACTGCGCAAGCTGCCATAACGGCAGTGCTGCTACGGGCAAGATTGCCACCCACATCCCGACTTCACTCAATTGCATCAGTTGCCACACGGTCACGGCCTTCAAGCCCAGCAACTGGAATCACTCGCAAATGCCAGTGTCCAATCAGTGTTCGATTTGCCACAGCGGAACGAACCCACCAGCTGATGGCCCCACCACCAATCACATTCCCTACAAGTCTTTGAGCGGCGTGGCCATCACCAATTGCGACACCTGCCACAAGTCAGGCTTTGCAGCCTGGAACCCAGGCACTTTCCACAACAACGTTTCAGTCTCCACCCAGTGCGCTAGCTGTCACATCAACACCAGCTTTGGGGTGACGGGCAAGCCCGCTACGCCGATTCATGCCACGGTCACGGGTAACTGCGAGAGCTGTCACAAGTCCACGACGACTTGGTTGGGCAGCAAGCCTGACCACAGCCTCTTCACTTCGGCCACCAACTGCGCAAGTTGCCATAACGGTGCTGCTGCCACCGGCAAGATTGCCACCCATATTCCCACCAGCGTGAACTGTGTAAGTTGCCACAACGTCACGGCTTGGAAGCCCACCAAGTGGAACCACTCGCAAATGCCGGTGGCTAATCAATGTTCGACTTGCCACACCGGGGGCTACGCACCCGCGCTGGGGCGTCCTGCCAACCACATCCCCTACCAGTCGCTCAGCGGGGTGGCCATCACCAACTGCGACACCTGCCACAAATCAGGGTTCACCGGCTGGTTCCCTGGAAAATTCCACAGCAGTGTCTCACCCACGACCCAGTGCGCTACCTGTCACATCAACACCAGCTATGGGGTGACGGGCAAGCCCGCTACGCCGATTCATGCCACCGTTACCGGTAACTGCGAGAGCTGCCACAAATCCACGGCAACCTGGCTGGGCGGCAAGCCCGATCACAGTTTGTTCACCTCAGCCACCAACTGCGCAAGCTGCCACAACGGCAGTGCGGCCACTGGCAAGATTGCCACCCACATCCCCACCACGGTCAACTGTGTGAGCTGCCACAACATCACCGGCTGGAAGCCCACCAAGTGGAACCACACGCAGATGCCGGTGACCAACCAGTGCTCCACCTG
>CANCAO010000371.1 GCA_947374105.1 Comamonadaceae bacterium
CATCGCATCAGGCCTTGTAATCTACTAGCGCTAGCTTACGGGCATGGGCGTGGGCACGTCGCCAAGCCGCTTGCCCGAAGAGCGCAGGAATTTTTTGCACATGCGAATGCAATGCATATTGCACGGCCAGTCCCAGTTGACCTTGTGCCTTGGCGCGACAGCGCCAAGCACTGCGCGCAACAACGACTGTACCCAGTCCGCCTAAGGCAAGTCCTGCCAGCGGATGCGCAAAAAATGCCAGCAACAGCAATACGGGGGCGGCAACATACAGCAGGCCGTGCAGATAGTCTCGGCGAGCTTCCCGCTGCCACAGAGCATCCCCCATGCTCTGCATGCGATGACTGACCTCCGCATAGGCAATGCCCGAGCGGTAGCAGCGCCGTGCATAAGCTTTGAACGTTGTGACTGCTAGATCGTGCGTGGTCATGGGAGCATCTATATGCAAAATTTTCCAGCCCTTACTGCGCAAACGGGCACACATTTCAGGCTCCTCACCAGCATTGAGCGTGCTATCAAACCCATCCACCATTTGCAAGGCACTGCGACGGACTAACACATCGCCACCAAAGTAAGGCGTAATACCGGGGGAGTAAATCCAGTCCAGATCCAGTACTCGGGTATACACGGACTGCTGTGGATTAATCTCACGGCGATGCCCCCACACAGCACACAGCGATGGATCAAGCAAAGCGTTCAGGCCACGGGAAATAAAGTCCGGGTGGAGCTGGGTGTCACCATCCAGAAACAAAATGAATTCGCCAGGCGCAGTTTTCCAGCCAAGATTTCGAGCTTTGGCCGCACACATTGCATCGTCCTGTAGCACCAAGGTATTGACGCCCTGCCCACGCACGTATGCCAAACTATTATCTGTAGAGCGTGAGTCAACGTACCAGATGTCATGGCAAATCGAGTTCCAGCATGCATTTTTGACTGACTCTATGCAGCGATGAAGTCGTTCACCTTCATTGCGACCGATGATGACGACTGAGACTTTCAATGTATTTTCCATGGGAATTACTTGTTCAGAGAATTAATGGTGGCACCAAAAGTGAGAAGCGAGAGACTGGGTGAAATCTGGCGCATGAAATATCCAAATTCACCTAAGCCGCTGGTTGGCACAAAAAGAACATCACCGTCTTCAAGTGCATAGTTCATGCGCCGCGCAGGGTTAATCAACTCTGCGAAGGAGATGATTTCCGTGGTGTTGCTGCCGGCACGATAGAGGCCGATCTTTTCAGGCTTGGCATTTTCGGTTGGACCACCAGCTTGCGCGATGGCATCCAGAACCGTCATGCGGGGTGTCAAACGGTAAGACCCGGGCTTGCCCACCTGCCCCAACACATAAATCGACGTATCTGATGAGTCAGGGATAAATACAATGTCTCCCTTTTTCATGCGCAGGTTATAGGCTGGGTCACCATTGAGAAGGGCTTTGAGATCCACCCAGATTAATTTGTCGCGTCCGCGCATGATGGCGCATCGGGTCAGGGTGGCTTGTTTGTCCAGAATAGGCATGGCTCCTGCGCCAGCCAAAACCTCTGCCAGTGTGGGCGAGTGCACGAATTTCTGCACGCCCGCGCGTTCCACGCGCCCTAGCACCGTGACCTGATTAGAGGTGTACTCATCAACAATCAAACTTACAAAGGGTTTTGTGAAAAACGTACGGAGACGCTCTTCTACGAGGGTACGGGCTTCTTCACGCGTCTGATCTGCCAAGGAGAGCTCGCCAACCAAAGGTATAGCAATCTTGCCGTCTGGTCCCACAATGTGTTTGCCGCTGACTTCTGGGCGGCCAAACACTTCTACGCGCACCACATCACCGCTGCCGATACGATAAACCGGCTGGGATGACTCCTCAATCAGCGCCAAATCTTCCTTGGACATAAGTGCGCCAGTGCTTAATTTTTCAATAGGCTTGAAAATCTCAGAGGGAGTTTTTGGTTGCGCGGTACATGCCGAAAGACATACAACAACGGTAAAGAGTGCGCTTGTCGCCAGAGTTCGGTGCCATGATGACTGTTTGCAGGGTATGTGAAAGTTCATGTCACGTAGTGTCCGTGGAGCCGCACGAATCATCGTGGCAGAACTGTGAACTTGAGCCTCGTTCTTAATAGCTCTGCGTGGCTTGGCGTGGGCATGCCGCTATGATGCCCTCAGACCGCCAGATCATGACTGCATATGTTGTATTTTTAGCCTTCTTTGTTACGGCCTACTACGTTAATAGTAAAGGTCTAGAAACTACCTTTCTGAACGTTTGGATTCCAATCTTTCTTTGCATTCCGTTCATGTTCACTGCGCACATACCTATGGTGCCCATACGCACCTTTGTGCAAGCTTCCGTCCTTCCGCTGATGTACGTGCTGTACCGGGAAGAAGGTCATAGGATGAGACTGGGACGAATGGAGGTGTTGATCATTTTTTACGTGATTCTGCGGGTCTCGATGGATTACACCAGTAGGGGCTATAAAGACGCGCAGAACTATGCGTTCTATATGTTGAGCTGCTTGGTGGGACCGTATTTGCTGGGCCGCTATGTGATCAACGGACGCCGCATGGATATCAAGACCATCAGGCAGTTCGTCTTGATATTCCTGATCTTCTTTCCCATGTTTCTTTATGAGACCAAGTTTTACGTAAGTCCGATTTACAAGATCATGTCGCCGCTATTTCCGGATGCATTTAGTGGTCTATCTATTCGATGGGGTATTGCCCGCACAGCAGGCACATTTGAACACCCGATTTTGGCGTGCATCATGATCATCGCAGTCTATAGACTGCACCGATGGCTGACATGGACGGGCGAATGGCAGCTCAGACAAGAGGGCCTAATGGGAAGAATTCAAACTTGGTGCAAACCACTGCCCTTCAAGTTTGAAACACAAATCGCTATTGTTCTGATTCTCATGGCGCTAATGACCATATCACGCGGGCCATGGATAGGTGGAATAGCCGCGGCCATACTCGTAGGTGCTGGCAATATGAAGAATCGCAAGCGTGCTCTGGCCATTGTTTTCAGTGTGTTCCTGATAGGGGGGGTGGTGGGGAAGATGGCACTGGATGCCTACATCACACCCGCAGAAGGTCAGGCAATGGCTGAAGAAGCCCAAACGATGTTGTACCGCAAGGTGATGGTGGAGCGCTACACCGAGTTTCTGATGGATCGCCTGTGGACCGGCTGGGGGTTGACGACGGTACCAACGATCAAAGGAATGGAGTCTATCGACAATGCTTTCTTTTTGATGGCACTACAGCATGGCGTGCTAGCTCCTGTTTTGTTTGCGGTTATCTTTATTTATGCGATCGCAACACAAATTCAGTTAGGACTGAGATCGCCGGTTGGCTCGGCACCCTTGGGATTTACGTTTTCTGGAATCTACTTGATGTGCTTTATTGCGTTCACCACGGTCTATATGGGGTCGCAAACAGAACCCTTGCTTTTCCTCCTGCTGGGCTGGGGCGAAGGTGTCAAGGCGCGTAAGCCCGAGGTCGTCGCGGGTGAACAAGGCGCTACTCAAGCGATTCCTGAATCTCGCTTTCGGCGGGTATTGCGTTAGATAGTCAGTTTCTCCAACGCTCGGCAAGAACCTGGAGTTGTTCCAACTCGTTCTTGAGCCCCTCGGGGATAGTCCATGCATGCCAACTGCACAATTGCAAGATGCGTTGGCGCCAGTCATGGTGAGACACAGTATTGAAAATATTAATGCGTCGCTGCTGGTGCAAGACATCTTCTTGCTGCAAAAGGAGGCGCAGCTGATCAACTGCGTCCGCAGCTGAGTCTGCCAGCTCCACGGTGCTGCCAGTCCAATTGAGCATTTCGTCCGCCATACTCGAAACCGGACGTCGACCCGCGACAATGCAGCCGGACAACAGGGACTCTAGCCACCGGCTCGTGACCATCATAGAGCGTGGTCGACCGCCTTGAGGTTCAATGAGAAGGTGAAAGGCGAGCGAAATGCGCGTTCGATGCAATAGCTTAAAAAGCATACCCCTTTCGATTTCTACCGTGGGGCCAGACAAATGCCCCAGGGGTGAATGCAAATAGAGGTATGGCGAATCCATATTGTGGAAAGTCTGTGTCAGGGCGCTCTGGTAGCTTGCTGGCGTTCGACCAAAGGACATGATGTCAATTTCCCGCATGAATTCTTTTCGTGGCGCCCACTGCAAGCTGTCGGTTCCTTGGTACAAGTGATGCACTTGGATGCCAAATTTCTGTGCCGGAAATTCGATATCCTCTTTGGCTGTTACGGTGATACTGTCAAAGAGTTCGGTCTCGGAATAGAAGCCAGACTGGAAATACGAGTCCGTTACGAAAGCGTGAATCTGGCTAAACTTTTTCCTTACGTTGCTAATGGAGCGGACCATGGACAGGTCCTCGGGGCCACGGGCTACTACAAAAAGTACATCTCCACCGGCACACTCCAGTGGAGAAAACTGTAGTTTCTCTCGCCCTGTGATTCGCCTAATTAGCGAGTTTTTCTGGACTACCGGGGATAGTAGTTCAGCATTAAACAGTCGGCCCAAGATGAGTGCAAGTTCATCAATGGCCGCCCATCCTGCGTGGGGTGAACTCATCCCGGCGTACATGACTTTCATCTTCATAGGGAGCACTTTCTCACTGGATTGACTTAGTGATGTATTTTCGATGCAGCATATTTCAAGGCTCAGGCGCGCGAATCGCCCCAACGTAAATGGGTTGTGTCATCGCCGCTGTACAGCGTCTCACCGTGACGGTCTACACAGTATTGGCGTTACACGATCATTTCGTTGAAATGCATGTCCGCAGGGATGCGCGTGTATTCAAAAATTACGCTGCGGGTGACTTTTGCGCCAGAACGGATCACGCTCCCATGACCGATCCAGGCCGGACCGATGATGGTCGCCCCAGGCTCTACTCGGACGCTAGAGCCAAAATATACCGGGCCTTCAATTTTGACTTGATCCCAAGGTATGGAGGTGTTGAGACCAACCCAAATTTTGGGCTTTACTTCCTTGCCAGGCATTCGCATATCAGCAATCTCACCTTTGATGACGCGTTGCAATACTGACCAATAGTCACTGACCTTACCGATGTCGATCCAGTGGAAGGGACGGTTCTGAACGAAGAAGGGCAGATTGTCCGCCACCAGTTTGGGAAACAGGTCGGAGCCAATGTCGTACACGGTTCTAGGAGGAACCAGATTCAGTACCTCGGGCTCGAAAATGTAGATACCTGTGCTAGCCAGACGCGATTTTGCATCCTGCGGCTGCGGTTTCTCCTGAA
>CANCAO010000372.1 GCA_947374105.1 Comamonadaceae bacterium
TACGGCTTTTCACTCAACAAAAACATCACCACCATTGACGCATCCGCGCAGACAACCGGTGGCACCCTGATCCAGGCCGGCAACCCCGCCAACGCCAACACGCTTAAATTCATCGGCGGCGGCGGCAACGACGCCGTGGGCCTGGGCACCGTGCTGGCCACGGGTGCATCGCTGGACGGCGGCGGCGGCACCGACACGATCCGCACCAACAATGCCACCTTCATCACCGCCGTGACCGGCGCCTTCATCAAGAACTTCGAGATCGTCGACATTGCAGCCAACATCACCGTTGACCTGGACAACCTCGCGGCCAACAACACGCTGACCGGCCTGCGCCTGGGCGGCGCGAGCAACTTGGTCAACAATGTGTCCGCCACCGTCGGCGCCAACGTCACGGTGTACGCCAGCGGTTCGCCCAACCTGAACCTCAAAAATGCCACCTCCGTGGGACAGATCGATACGGTGACGATTGACGCGAACGACGGACTGACGGCCGTCAACACGATCAACCTGGGCGCGCCCGGCCTGACAGGCTCGGAAATCCTGAACCTCAAGGCCACGGACAACATCCTCGTCAGCGGCCTGAACAACGCGACCTCCCTGACCAGCATATCCGTCACAGGCGCCGGGAATGTTTCCGTGACCAGCGGCGCCGTCGCCGTCAACTCCGGCATGACGGTCGACGCCAGCGCCGCCGGCGGCAACTTCACCTTCAATGGCACGGGCGCCACGGGCAATGGCTACACCTTCAAGGGCTCTTCAGGCATCAACGTGCTGACAGGGGGCTCGGCTCCCATCAGTGTGGACATCAGTAATTCGACCACCAAAGCCGACCAGGTAATCATCACCTCGGCCACCGGCAGCACAGCTTCGGTTTTCCAGACCATTACAGGCTTTACCAATGCGGTGACAACTGGCGATAAGCTTGACGTCATCAGCAATTGCGCTATCACTTCTAACGCGGGAGCTGCTGCAACTGGGGTAACCAATCTGTCCGGATCCATTACCAGTGGCGTCATTACTTTCTCAGGTAGTGCAGCGCCAACGGCGACTCTGCAGAACAAAATTGATGCGGCTGCTTCGCTAGCGGGCACTACCCAGTACAACATCGTCGCATTTGAAGACGCTGGCAGTACCTATGTTTTTGAGCAAGGCGATGCGACAGCCACATACGCTGCAGGTGTGGATCTGATCGTTAAGCTGACAGGAGTGACCAGCGTAACAGCGTTGTCTACAAGCGCTTCTGGGGCTACTACCATCTACGTTGTTTGACGTTGTCATGTGAATTGGCAACTGGATACCTGACATCCGTGGCTGTCGGCTCCCGCTGCATTGCTGACCTCCAGGTAGAAAACCCGGCACCCTCGGGCCAATGGCTACTTCGGAGCTGCTGCGAATTTGAATGGCCGGATTGGAGCAGAAAATCCACTGGCGGGTTATGGCCCAGAGTGTGTAAAAAGGCTGAGGAATTTAGCGACTAGTGATTTAGCGCGCGCGTTGTGGGTTGCATTTCGGCGACCTGTCCTTGAAGCCGCGACGAACAGGTAGGAGCCCTGCTCAAGCTATCATCGCTGCCATTAGCGCATCGTTTCCCAACATTTTCATCACTCGCTTCAGCTTGTAGGCAAGCACATGCAGTCCCATTTCCGTGCTCACCCGATCTAGGGTCTTGGTCAGGAAATATGCGCCGCCCATCCATAGCTTGATCGTCCCGAACGGATGCTCCACGGTCTGACGCCGGGCGCGCATACTGTCCGGCGCATGATCAAGTTGGATCTGCATATCGTCAAGCACCGACTGGTGCTCCCAACGACTGACGCGTCGATAGTCTCAAGGACCTTGCCACAACGAATTCGCTCATCGAGGAACAGAGGCAGGACCATCACAGAACGCAGCATGTGCTCAATGGTGTTGGTAGCTTTGTTCGTGGCCCTCAACTCAACCAATGAGTAGATGGTCGTCTCGAACAGAGGTTGTCCGGTCGCGCTGCTCAGGAGAACGGGAAGCCGTTCTCCTGAGCCAAGAACCAAGGTCTTTACCAAGTAGGGATTGGCATTTATTGTTTACTATTTTTAAGGTGAACGGTCCATTTATCATAGCAAGACCAGCCCAAAACAGTAACCAAAATACAAAGCGCAGCAATATCAAATGCTGCGCCTTCTTTAGTTACATATTAAATATTGCGCGACCCTAGAACGGGATGTCGTCGTCCATGTCGTCAAAGCCGCTGGAGGCCTTGGCAGGTGCCTGGCGCGGGGCTGGGGCGGGTGCGCTGGGGCGTGACTGCGGTGCCGGACGACGTGGCGCTTGTTGGCCCTCGTCATCGCCGCCACCGGGGCCGCCCATGCCTTCACGCTTGCCCAGCAACTGCATTTCGGTGGCAATGATGTCCACCGTGTTTTGCTCGATGCCGTCTTTGTTGGTGAACTTGCCGTATTTGATGCGGCCTTCGACATAAATCGGCTGACCTTTTTTGACGTACTCACCGGCAATCTCGGCCAGGCGGTCAAAGAAGGTGACGCGGTGCCACTGGGTTTCTTCAATCGACTCGCCCGTGTTGCGGTCTTTGCGGCGGCTAGAAGTTGCCACGCTCACATTGGCTACGGCCTGACCCGAAGGCAGGTAGCGGATCTCGGGGTCGCGCCCGCAATTGCCCATCAAAATGACTTTGTTGACTGATGCCATGGTTAGTTCTCCTGTCGTCCAATCTGTTGAATGGGGTGATTATGGCCTTGGGCGTGGATGTGGTCGTGCTACTTGGCGTTTTTGAGGAGCAGTGCCGCGTCGTACAAGGCGTTGCGCGATGCGCCGGTGATGTCGGCGCTCAGCTTCACGGCGGTCTTGAGCGGCAGCTCGGGCAGCAGCAGGTGCAGCACGCGCAGGCCTTCATCCGCCCCGCTGGCTGCGCCCGTTGCGGCAGGGTGCAGCACCAGGGCGAACTCGCCGCGCGTGCGGTTAGGCTGCTCCGCCAGCCAGGCGCTAAAGCGATCAGCGTGCACCGTGGCAATTTCTTCAAACTGCTTGGTCAGCTCACGGCCAATGGTGATTTGCCTGTCGCCCAAGACTGACAGCGCAGTGGCCAAGGCCTCGATTCGGTGCGGGGCCTCCAGCAACACCACGGCGCGCGGCTCAGTGGCCA
>CANCAO010000373.1 GCA_947374105.1 Comamonadaceae bacterium
ATTTTTTCAAGCTGTATCCAAATTCTTGCAAAACGTTGTGAGCTCTATGCTGTTGGGTTTGGGGGCTTGGTTATTGCTCAGAAATGAATTGAATGGCGGCTCTGCTTACATGATTGTGGGCTCCATTTTGGGTGGACGAGTGTTGGCCCCCTTGGTTCAGATTGTGTCGCAGTGGCAGGGTGTGGTGAATGTGCGGGATGCCTATGGTCGCCTGGAAAATTTGCTGGCCATGGTGCCTATCAAGCCGCAGGGTATGGAGCTGCCCGCCCCACTGGGGCGTCTGATGGTCGAGAATGTGATGGCGGCTGCGCCTGGAGCTCAGACGCCGATTCTCAAAGGGGTTGCCTTTGCACTCAATCCGGGAGAGGTGCTGGCGGTGGTAGGCCCCTCTGCATCCGGCAAGACCACCTTGGCGCGCCTGCTGGTGGGTTTGTGGCCAGCACTCAATGGCAAGGTGCGACTGGATGGGGCTGATGTGTACACCTGGGATAAGTTGGGGCTGGGTCCGCATCTGGGTTATTTGCCTCAGGGCGTTGAGTTGTTTGAAGGCACGGTGGCAGAGAACATCGCCCGTTTTGGCGCGGTGGATATGGTCAAGGTCAAGGCTGCTGCCCGTGCGGTTGGCCTGCATGAGTTCATCATGGCCTTGCCAATAGGCTACGAAAACCCGGTAGGTCGAGACGGTGCCATGTTGTCAGGGGGGCAGCGTCAGCGTGTAGCACTGGCGCGCGCTATTTATGGGCAGCCGGCGTTTGTGGTGCTGGACGAGCCTAATTCCAGTCTGGATGAGGAGGGGGATGCAGCGTTGGCTGGGGCGATTGTCCAGCTAAAGGCCCTGGGTACCACCTTTGTGGTGATGACGCACCGCACTAGCGTGCTGAGCGTGGCAGACAAGATGCTGGTTTTGCGCGATGGGCAGGCGCAGATGTTCGGTCCCCGGGATGAGGTGCTTAAAGCTCTTTCTGAGGCGGCTGCCAAGGCGCAGCAGGTCGGCAACCCAACCGCGACGCCTGCTCGAGCTTGATGTCTAACGATGATTTGATATGAAAACAATCGATTTTTTTAAACGCAGCGATTTAACTCGCACCCTGTGGCTTTTCCGGCGCGAGTTTGTGGCTGTGGGCATTTTTAGCATGGTGGCTAATTTGTTGATGTTGTCACCCACCATTTACATGCTCCAGGTTTATGACCGCGTGTTGACCAGTCAGAGTGAGTTGACTTTGCTGGCGGTGTCATTGCTTACCCTATTGTTGTTTGGTGTTATGGCGTTTGCGGAGTGGATGCGCTCGCGCCTGCTGGTGAGTACGGGCGTACGACTGGATGAGCAACTGTGTACGCAAGTCTTCAACGCTAGTTTTGAGGCGCACCTGAGTCAGTCAGGTACTAACCCGTCCCGTGCGTTTGGGGACTTGATTCAGATTCGTCAATTTCTAACGGGCAATGGCATCTTCGCCTTCTTTGATGCGCCGTGGACCCCCATTTACATGGCAGTGCTGTTCATGTTGCACCCTTGGCTCGGCGTGATGGGCGTGGTGTTTGCTCTGATTCAAGCCGCGTTAGCATGGTTTGGACATCGCCACACACTGGCACCCTCTGAGGCTGCGGCCAAGGTCAATGCGGAGGCCGGTGCTTTTCTTCAGGGAAAGCTTCGAAATTCAGAGGTCTTGGAGTCAATGGGGATGGTCAGAAATTTGCAATTGCGTTGGGCCGAAAAACATCAAGCTGCACTGGCACAAAGTGGTGTGGCGCAGCACTTGACGCACCGCATCACGGCCATCAGCAAGTTCATTCGCTACACCCAGCAGTCCTTGGCTTTGGGTGCTGGTGCCTTGTTGGTGATTGATGGCCAGCTATCAGCCGGCGGCATGATCGCGGCTAACGTTTTGATGACCCGTGCCTTGGCACCGATTGACATGATTGTCGGGAGCTGGCGCCAGTTCATCGGTATGCGTGCGGCTTTTGCGCGGCTGGAGACCTTGTTGGCCGATCACCCACCACGCGATCCTGCGCTCAAGCGGGTGTCACCCAAAGGTGAGTTGACGTTGCGTGATGTTGTGGCGATCGCCCCGGGGCGGGACAAACCGATTCTCCAAAACGTGAACCTTGCCGTGCCCTCGGGTTCGGTGCTGGTCATTCTCGGCCCCTCGGGTTCGGGCAAGTCTACCTTGGCACGGGTTTTGGTGGGTATCTGGCCGGACGTGTCGGGAGAGGTATTGATCGACGGCTTGCCGATTCAGGGTTGGAATCGCATGGAGCTGGGCCCTCACTTGGGTTACTTACCGCAGGATATTGAGCTGTTTGAGGGCTCGATTGCTGACAACATTGCCCGTTTTGGTGAGGTGGATCCTGAGCGGGTGATTGAAGCGGCCCAAAGTGCGGGTTTGCATGAAATGATTTTGCGTTTTCCAAAAGGTTATGACACCTCGATTGGGGAAGCGGGCAGTCTGTTGTCGGGGGGGCAGCGTCAGCGTATTGGTCTGGCCCGTGCTGTGTATGGAGATCCCGCGTTGATCGTGCTTGACGAACCAAATGCCAATCTGGATGAGGCGGGTGAGTCGGCTTTGTTCGCGGCGGTGAAGTCACTCAAGAGCAAGGGCAAAACCGTGTTGCTCATTACGCACCGCCCCAGCGCGGTGGCTATGGCCGATCGAATTTTGATTTTGCGTGATGGTCAAGTGCAAGTCGAGGGGCCGCGAGACGAGGTCATCGCGACTTTGCAAAAGCTACAGAACACCCCTACGCCCGCTGCAACTTTGCCGGATGCGGCAGCAGTGCCGGCGTGATGATTTTTATTCCATTTTTTAGCTGAGTCCGATATGTCCAAATTAGATATGTTCAAACTTCCCGGCGCCCAGTCGTCTTCCAAGCAAGCGGGGTCGAATGATTCGGGGCGTGCAAACCAAGACCAGGCCCAAGACATGGGCCGTACCGCACGCATTGGTTTGTGGGCTTTGGGGCTTGGTTTTGGCGGTTTTTTACTCTGGGCGGGCTTGGCCCCCTTGGATGAGGGCGTGCCTGGCGCGGGGGCTGTGACGATTGACACCAAAAGCAAGGCCGTACAACACCTGACCGGTGGCATTGTGAAAGAGGTGTTGGTCAAGGAGGGAGACCGTGTCAAAGAGGGGCAGCTGCTTGTGCGTTTGGACGCTGCTGTGGCGCGTGCCAACTTCGAGGCGGCGCGTCAGCGTTATTTGGGCTTGAGCGCCATGCAGTCACGCTTGATGGCCGAGCAGCGTGGCGATGCCAAAATCGCGTTCGGCTCAGAGGTGCAAGAAGCCAGTCAAGACCCCCAGATCCGACAGGTGATGCTGACGCAAGAGCAGTTGTTCGTGTCACGGCGCACCGCATTGCGGGCCGATTTGCAGGCAATGGATGAAAGCATTCAGGGGCAGGAGGGCTTGATTCAGGCCTATGAGTCAATGCTTATCAATCGCAAGAATCAACAGGGAATGATTGCTGAAGAACTTAAAAATACGAGTGAGCTGGTGAAAGAGGGTTATGCCCCGCGTAATCGGCAACTGGAGTTGCAACGCATGGTGGCCGAGGTGGGCTCTGGCATTGCCGAGCTACAGGGCAATACGATTCGGGCCAAACGATCAATTTCGGAGGTGCGTCAACGGGCTATCTCACGCCAACAAGAGTACCGCAAAGAGGTGGAGTCTCAACTGGCTGATGTTGGTCGGGAGGTGCGTGGTGACCTGGAGAAATTCAATGCCACAAGAGATGATCTGACGCGCATAGAAATCAAGTCCCCGGCCGATGGTCAGGTGGTCGGTCTGGCGTTTCAGACGGTGGGGGGTGTGATTGGCCCAGGACAAAAATTGATGGACGTCGTGCCTGAAGGTCAAGCCTTGCTGATTGAGGCCCGCGTAGCCCCACACCTGATTGACCGCGTGCATCAGGGCTTGCCGGTGGATGTCCGCTTCTCTTCTTTTGCGCATACTCCTCAGTTGGTGGTGGAGGGCAATGTGGTGTCGATCTCGGCCGATTTGCTGGTGGATCAACATACGGGAGCGGGGTACTACCTGGCACGTATCGGGGTGACCGCCGATGGTTATAAAAAATTAGGCAAGCGCCAGCTTCAACCAGGCATGCCTGCCGAAGTTATTTTTCGCACTGGTGAGCGCTCCATGTTGACTTACCTGTTGAGTCCACTGACCAAGCGCTTGGCCGCTTCGATGAAAGAGGAGTGAACACCATGTCAACCCATGCTGTATCCGTAAGACCTCAAGGTCTGCGCCTGGTTCATGTGGTGTTGGGCGCGGCCTTGTTGTCGGGCTCAATGGCGTCTTGGTCTATGGACTTGTTGCAGGCCTATGAGGCCGCTAAAAAACAAGACCCCACTCTCTTGGCCTCACGCGCTGCGACACAGGCGGGGCGTGAGCGACTACCTCAGGCGTTTGCCCAAATGTTGCCCAATGTGTCAGCCAACCTCTCGCAAAACAACAACCAGTTGAGAAGTAGTCTCCCTAACTTTTTAGGGGTCGAACAAATCACTGACTCCTCCTACGCCAGTAGCAACCAGACGCTTCAGGTGCGCCAGCCCTTGTTTCGTACCTACTTGACGGCGCAGTATCGGCAGACCGTGGAGCAGGTCAAGGATGCAGAAGCAGCGTTGGCGCAGGATGAGCAAAATCTCGCAGTTCGCGTCAGTGGCGCGTATTTTGATGCGGTACTCTCACGCGAGCAGCTGGCCTTGGTGATGACGCAACGTACGGCATACACCGCCCAGGTGGATGCAGCCCGCAAGACTTATGCTGCAGGCGGCGGAACACGGACCGATGTGGATGAGGCCCAAGCCCGACTGGATTTGGTCGTGGCCCAAGAAATCGAAGCCCGACAGAACGTGGACTTCACGTTGCGCCAGGTGCAGATTTTGGTGAATGAGCCTGCGCAGGATTTGCAAAGTCTGAATGTG
>CANCAO010000374.1 GCA_947374105.1 Comamonadaceae bacterium
AAGCCTAATTTTCTTATTAAATTTGCATGCTCTATATGCAACTAAAATTGAAAATGCTAATAGAATAGTGTTGCTGGCAATAGAATAATTATTTTTGCTTATTAAATAAAAATAAGAAAATATTATTAATACTATTTGTAATATATATCGAGGTATATTTTTCATTATTTTTATGCTGTGGTTTTATAGTCGAAATATTTTTATTTCTCTATTTAAATCAATGACTGCTCCGGTCATTACAGCTCACCCTTTGGAAAATATGAATCTGAAATTTACTATCTTCAACTGCTCTTGCCTTGCAGGATATTTTATTAAATCCGATTTGATGTCAATGCAAGTGTGATTACATGGTCACGTATCAAAAAATACATCCCATTACTTGCCTGTAAATCGCTCAATTTTATTGAGGCCTACTTTGGCAGTCATTTTTCTATTCTCGGTTCCCATTAAAAATACACTGTAAGTGGAGCCTTGCGTCATTTTTAAGGTCGTACGTACTAGGGCTACTTTATCGCCGGATTTCGCAGCTATCAGTTCAGCCTCTATGGGATTGACTTGTATAGAGGCAGATGCACCATAGGCTATATCTGTTAAAACTTTGGTTTTGCCATCAGCCGTCAGTATGTCCACAGGACCGGATTTTGCGTCTAAGTGATAGACCGTCAACAACGCTTTGAGCTTATTTGAGTTTGTTTTATCTTCGATCAAAAGTGGTGCCGTATCGATTTTCAGCACGGGGAATGCTACGGTTAAAGCTCGTCCTTTGGCAACGTCGAGCCTTGTTGAGAGTTGTGCTGCCGTCTTGCCGGCGGCATGCAAGGCAATTGTGTGCGTGCCAGCGCTTAGCACCATGAATTCGCTGGCCTCGCCCGGCGCTAATTTTTGAATTCGTTGACGGCCATCTACAAAAACGTCAACGGGTCCTTCCCGATTGGCAACGATGATGCGCACATAAGATGAATCCAAAGGGGGCTCGGGGTCATAAAGCAAGCCGGCTTGCTGAGCTTGTGTTACGTCACAAATCCCAATGAGTAGAAGTCCACAAGTTGCGTAAACAAGAAATCGTAACCCTTTGATCTGCATCTGAGCTCCTAAATGAAAATGCTGGATTATGCGTTTATGGTCGATCAAAATACAGTTGCCATCGATAAGTGCCTGGTGATAAATCGTTCAAAACAAGAGCCGAACGCCAAGCGTCTATAGCTACTATTTTGACCGAATTTCCAGAATCTGTTCTGGATACCAAACGCATGACATTCCTTGACTCTGGTAAATTGACATACAGGGCGACGGCTTGTTTGAGTGGCGAGTTCCCCTTGATTGTCACACTCAAGATGGGGGTAATTGGGTCGGGTTCGAGAGTAAAACTTACGCGTTCTCTCTCTCTCCACCAGTCGGCCACCTGTCCTGCCGTGGCGACCCAAGTTTTTGCATTTGGTGATTTGAGATGACTGAAAATATCATCCCATTGTTCTTTTGTGATGAAGGTTTGCTGTGCAAGCCTTAAGACTGATAAGCTGGACATTTTTTGAGACAAGTCCAACTCGCTCAAAAAAGCTTTGAGTCCTTCCTCAGCATCACCTGTTTCCATCGCGTCTTCTGGGCCGCTTGACGTGCGAGGTAGTACTACTGTTGGAGTAATGGCAGATGAATTGGTACCTAGAGACGTTGCTATAAAGGGCAGACTCGCATCGGTTGTGTCCATGAATGAGACAAAATGTCCAAAGCCATTGGCGTAAATCAACTGTTCTGTTGTTTTATCGTAGGAGTCCATTGGAGGGTGAAAACCTGAATCTGCGGGGATGACCAAGCCTGAATTTGCCATTTCCATACGCATGGTGTTCATGCGTGTTGCCTGAGTTGCCGCGGGCTGATCTCTGAAGCCTATGAAGCGGTCTGCGAGGAAGGCAATCTCATGTCCTTGGGCTTGAATTTGTTTGAGAACGGGAACCGATTTCAAAACGATCTGAGTTAATGCGTAGTAGGTCGCCAACATGCCGTTCTTTTTGAGCAAATTGGCAAGATCCAAGTCGGCCGAGTTGAATTCGTCCGTTGAATCGACCGCAAATACGACGGCACTACGGTAGGTCTGAGGCCAAGCAGATTTATAGATATCTGGTTGCCGCAGCAGCCATGTCAAGGCGTTGTGCGCGATGGCCTCAAGAAGCTTGGGATCGGATGCCAACCACAATCGCTCGGGATAGCCCAGCACGACGGAGCGCGATAACCGACCTGTCGATTGAATTTTTTCATCAAAAACGATAACTGTGCCTGTTTTGTCAGGCGCAAAAGTACGTGACCAATCCATGATGTGTGCGGCTGGGTTGCGACCCACGAGACGCAAGGGGTAGGTTTCTTTGACCACTTCCAGCCATACCCGCATACCGGCAGGCAAATGGTGGGTGATTGGGTTATCCCCATAGGGCATCATGAAATTCTCTTCTTCCTCTGCCCGAGTATCTCCAACAACTTTAGCGTCCAGGGCGCTCTCCATAAATCCAAATCCAAGCCACTCACCCCTGTCGCCTCTGACTCCCGATAACCAAGAGGCTAGAACACTCCCGCCCTTGGCTCTGAAATTCACTACCGCCAATTTCTCTCGTGCAGACAAAGCCACGGAGGTGGGAAGTAGTAACACTCCGGAGACTAGAGATTCCAAACGATCTACCGAAGTAATCAATTGAAATGGGATTTTGTATTTTCTTAAAAAAACTTCCCAAATTCGCAGGTTGTTTTTGGCATCAAGTCCACCGCTTTTGAGATAATTCTCAGTGGTGGGTGATGCGTAAAGATGGACGATGGGCACCCAGGCAATCGGAGGCAACGCTGCTGACAGGGGGGCAACTAAGGCTCTGGATTCTGGCTCGGTAACCGTTTTGACAGCTCCGGATCCATTTGCGCCCACTTTTTTGAATAAACCTTCAGGAATGAAAAAACCAACCGGAGGATCCGCAGGCATCCAAGAAGGGCGACTTCCTTCAGTTGCAACGACGTTTTTATCAACTGCAGGGGTTGTTGGTGTGTTGGCGCAGCCAACCAATAGTGCGAGTGCTAGAAATGTCAGACCTCCGGTAGAAACTAGAAATCGACTGATTACGTAATGCAGTTGAAACATGTTCGATTAGCTTGTTTATTCTCCACTTGCCGGTCTGCTGCGCCTTGCCCTGGCCACAACCTTCTTTCCAGCAACAGGGGTTCCTTCGCGTTCGTCATAGCTGAAAGCCAACGGCTCTTGAAGATTGCTCGCAGGAGTTGTGAAACTCGATGTCGCAGGTGCCATTTGTCTTTCGGTCGTGTTAGATCCTGATAGTGAAGGTTGTGCGGTCTTGCGCTGCATGAATTTTCCGCGCCCAGCGGTGCTGCTGGAAGGTGCAACCGTAGCCCTTTCTTCTGTCATATCTGCATCTGTTGCCTCTGAATTCTCTTGGGCTGAAAGGTGGCCAAGATAGGGCGAATAGTCTGGAAAGTCGGCGTGTTTCGTCGCTCCCATCAGAGCGCTCAGGCGACTGCTGATGTCAGACCCTTTGACAATGAATTCGAGATTTTCAAAAACATCTTCGGAAGATGCCCCCAAAATCTTGTTCAATGTTGCTTGCATGACCGACTCAGGACACGCATTGAGGAAAACGAAACAAAATGCGCCATCTGAAGAATTCAAATCCCCAGCCCGTGTCAGGCTGATGTTTTGCAGAACATCCAATGCCGATGTTCCTTGCATGGGTTGGCCGATGATCAGCACACTTGGAATGTTGAGTGTGCCGGCACGGTCTAAGATAAATTGAACCTCACGTCTGAATCGTAAAGCCGGTAAGTAGCCGCGTAGCCGCGTGGGCAGCACATTGGTCAGGGCCTCTTCAAAGTTGACCCCAACATCACGATTAATGGTTTGACCGTTCAGAGACTGTAGCAACAGTGGCACACGGCTAATGGGCACATCCTTGTGGATCACCAAGTTGATTCCCAGTCGCAACAACAAGGCCTCGTTCTGGTAACGCAAAGACGCATCTTTCTCTTGGACAACTATTCGTGCACGTTGACCCAGGTTAAGGCGCATCGTATGAACTGTCTCCGCCAATTCCCGTAATTGTGTGTCGCGGGTAAAGCTAAGAATGGATACGGCGGTTCGGTGACTGTGCGTTGCGCTGTGCATACCTATCAAGGTGCCGACATGCTTCCAAACGCCCGGAATTTGGCTGGCTAAGCTACCCAATTCCGGATCCATGTAAAAGAAATGAGGTTCACCCTCTTCAACCTCTTCTCTGAATTCTGGTGTAGACCCGTTCATTACGATCTGAGCCGCAGGTGCGACTCGCGTGTACGCCTCATACAAACCAGAGTCGAGAGTTTTGAGGTTGTAGTTTTGGGCGGCCAAAGTGCCGTCTGGAGACTGCCAGTACTCAAAAGTAATTTCTAGGCCGTCTTTTCCACCACCGATTCGCGCTATGCCAGTCAAGCTATCCATTAGGGCATTGATGGTTTCCGAATGCTCTTCGGTGGTACGAGAAAAAACCAATAATCCCGTCAAATTCCATTGACTGAACCATTTCCTAAGGGCTTCGACCTGATCAAGCGCCAAAGAAAGATCATGCAAACTTAGCAATTCGTCGGCCTGATCGAAGATCAAGTAGCTGTTTTCTGGAATTTCAAATTGGGCCAGTTCTTGTGCAAAACGGTCCGCACCAAAGCGAAACATTTT
>CANCAO010000375.1 GCA_947374105.1 Comamonadaceae bacterium
TTATGAAGATGTACTCAGCCCATGGAATCAACGATTTCATAATTTGTTGTGGCTACAAAGGTTATGTCATCAAGGAGTACTTTGCCAATTACTTTCTTCACATGTCTGACGTGACTTTCGATATGGCCAACAACCGCATGGAAGTCCACCAGCAAAACGCAGAACCATGGAAGGTGACGTTGGTGGATACGGGGGACGAAACCATGACGGGGGGGCGTCTCAAACGCGTTGCGCCATACCTCCAAAACGAAGAAGCCTTCTGCTTCACCTATGGCGACGGCGTAAGCGATGTGAACATCACCGAACTCATTGCCTTTCATCAATCGCAAAAGGTAAAAGCTACGCTTACCGCCACCCTGCCCCCTGGCCGTTTTGGCGCACTCGAGTTTGAGGGGCACAAAGTGCGTAGCTTCAAGGAAAAGCCCAAGGGTGATGGCGCCATGATCAATGGTGGTTTTTTTGTGCTGTCACCCGATGTAATCAACCTGGTTCAAGGCGATGCCACCATCTGGGAGCGAGAGCCGTTGGAGGCGCTGGCCCAACAAGGGCAGCTGGCAGCTTTTCAGCACACCGGATTTTGGCAACCCATGGACACCCTGCGTGACAAAACCCACTTGGAAGAACTCTGGACCAGCGGCAACGCCCCTTGGAAGGTTTGGCAGTGAACCCGAATTTTTGGCGCGGCAAGCGGGTCTTCCTGACGGGCCATACCGGCTTCAAAGGAAGCTGGCTATCGCTCTGGCTGCAAAATCTTGGCGCGGAGCTGACGGGTTTTGCCCTTGGCCCACCCACCCAGCCTAGTCTGTTTGAACAAGCCAATGTCGCTATCGGTATGCGTTCTATTACCGGGGACATTCGTGATCTGTCCGTGTTGCAGCAAGCGATGTTGGATGCCCAGCCGGAAATCATCATTCACATGGCGGCCCAGCCCTTGGTGCGCTACGCCTACCAAAACCCGGTCGAGACCTACGCCACCAATGTCATGGGCACGGTGCATCTGCTCGAGGCCGTGCGCAACACACCTGGCGTGAAGGCGGTCGTCAACATCACGACGGACAAATGCTACGACAACCGCGAATGGGTGTGGGGTTACCGCGAGAACGAGCCTATGGGCGGCTACGACCCCTACAGCAACAGCAAGGGATGCGCGGAGTTGGTCAGCGCCGCTTACCGCTCATCGTTCTTCAATCCTCACAAGCACGCACAGCACGGCGTTGCGTTGGCCACGGCTCGGGCGGGCAACGTTATCGGAGGGGGTGACTGGGCGCAAGATCGCCTGATCCCTGACATCCTCGCGGCTTTCGAGCAAGGTCGGCACGTCCATATTCGCAACCCTCACGCCATCCGTCCCTGGCAACATGTCTTGGAGCCCTTGCGGGGTTACCTGACGCTGGCCGAGCGCCTGTTCGAGCACGGCCCCAACTTTGCCGAAGGCTGGAACTTTGGCCCCAACGACGAAGACACCAAACCCGTTGGCTGGATCGTCGAGCAAATGGCCACACGGTGGGGGCAGGATGCCCAGTGGCAAATCGACACGGGTGAGCACCCGCATGAAGCCAACCACCTCAAGCTCGACATCTCTAAAGCCCGTAGCCGTCTTGACTGGCATCCGGCCCTGCGTCTGAGCGACGCCCTGACGCTCATCATTGACTGGGCCAGACAGCGCCAAACAGGCGCTGACATGCGCACCATCTCATTGGCTCAAATACAAGCCTATCAAGACTTAACCTATTCATAAAAAACAGCCCCTCTTCATGCAGAACGCTAAAACCCAAGCCCTCCGCGATCAAATCGCCAGCCTCGTTGACGAGTACGCCGCTATTGCTCTGGCCCCCCAACCTTTTCTTCCGGGCCTGTCCGCCGTGCCGCCTTCGGGCAAAGTCGTTGGCGCGCAAGAGCTCAAAAACATGGTTGAAGCCTCGTTGGATGGCTGGCTCACCACGGGACGCTTCAATACCGAGTTTGAAAAGAAGCTGGCGGCGTTTATCGGTGTCAAACACCTGATCACCGTCAACTCCGGCTCGTCCGCCAATCTGGTGGCCTTCAGCACTCTGACCTCGCCCAAGCTGGGCGCGCGCGCCATCCAACAAGACGACGAAGTCATTGGCGTTGCCGCAGGCTTTCCCACGACCGTCAACCCTATCCTCCAGTTTGGCGCGGTGCCTGTGTTTGTGGATGTGGATCGACTAACTCACAACATTGATGCCAGCAAGATCGAAGCGGCTATTACCCCCAAGACCAAGGCCATCATGCTGGCGCACAGTCTGGGTAACCCATTCAACTTGGATGTTGTCACAGCCCTGTGCAAAAAATACAAGTTGTGGCTGCTCGAAGACTGCTGCGACGCGCTGGGCACTACTTACCGAGGACAGATGGTGGGCACCTTTGGTGACATTGCCACCCTGAGCTTCTACCCAGCGCACCACATCACCATGGGCGAAGGTGGCGCTGTATTTACCAACAACGACGAACTCAAAACTATTGCCGAAAGCTTTCGGGATTGGGGGCGAGACTGCTATTGCCCGCCAGGCAAAGACAACACCTGTGGCAAACGCTTTTGCTGGAAGCTGGGTGACTTGCCTGAGGGCTACGATCACAAGTACACCTACAGCCACTTGGGTTATAACCTCAAAATTACCGACATGCAGGCGGCCTGCGGACTGGCCCAACTGGAAAAAGCGCCCGCCTTCATTCAGGCCCGCAAAGACAACTTTGCCTTTCTGAAAGAGCGCCTGAAGGATTGTGAGGAATTCGTGTACCTACCCGAGCCGACCGAACATTCGGATCCCTCGTGGTTTGGCTTCCCGATCACCTTGAAGGAAAATTGCCCAGTCACGCGGTTGGATCTTCTGACCTATCTGGATCAGAACAAAGTTGGCACCCGCTTGCTGTTTGCCGGTAACCTGACGCGCCAGCCCTATATGGCCGGTGCAAATTACCGCATCAGTGGTGATCTAGCCAACACCGACAATGTGATGAACAATACCTTCTGGATTGGTGTGCAACCGGCGCTGACAAAAGATATGCTGGAATTTGCCGCTCGCAAGATTGAGAGCTATCTCGGCGTGAATTTCTGATCAGTCCCTGCGATGACTTCATTTAATCCCATTTTTGATGCAAAAGCACTACGCAAAACAGTGTTAGATATGGCCTACACGGGCTCCGCCGTTCATATCGGTTGCGCATTTTCGATCATCGAACTCTTGGCAGTTTTGTACCGAAATTATTTGCGCTATCCCGAAAACGACCCGCTCGCAGCCAGTCGTGATTACTTTGTCCTTAGCAAAGGACATGGTGTCATGGCTCAGTATGCGTGCATGCGTGAGTTGGGGTGGCTTAAGGATGAGGTATTTTCAAATTATTTCGCTGATGGCAGTGATCTAAAAGGGCTTTCCGATTCACGTATTCCAGGCTTGGAAGTGACCTCCGGTTCTTTGGGGCACGGCTTCTCCGTGGGGGTCGGATTGGCCATGGGCGCGAAACTGCGAGCTACCGATCAAAAAACCTACGTCTTAGTCGGTGATGGTGAAATTAACGAGGGCCCCATATGGGAGGGCGCACTATTTGCGGCCCACCATCAACTCAAAAATTTCATGGTAATCGTAGATGAAAACGGTTTTCAGGCTATGGGCAAAACCCAAGATGTACTGAAACTGGACTCGATCCAAGGCAAATTCGAGAGTTTTGGGTTTGAATCAATTACGATCAATGGCCACGATGAAGTTGCTATTGAAAGTGCTATCAGTCAGTTCTGGGCCAGCGTTTCGACAAGGCCTAAAGCACTCATCGCTAGAACTGTCAAAGGCAAGGGGGTACCCTTCATGGAAGACAACAATATCTGGCACTACACACGGCTTGATCCCGAAACCTACGCTCAAGCCCTCAATGCAGTGGTCGGAAGGACATCGTGAGAGCCGCTTTTTCTGAAACGCTGGTTCGCTTGGCTAAGGCCGATCCGAATGTGCAGTTGCTTACAGGCGATCATGGCTACGCCCTATTTGATGATTTTCGTAAAAGCTGCCCAGCACAATACATTAATGCTGGTATTGCGGAGCAGAATATGGTGGGAATGGCTGCGGGGCTGGCACGCGCTGGTTTTAGGCCCTTTGTCTATGGATTGAGTGCTTTTATTCCGGTGCGAGTAGTCGAGCAAATTAAACTCGACATCGCGCATGACAAGCTGCCCGTGGTGTTGATTGGTGATGGTGCTGGTTTTGTCTATAGCCACCTGGGCACCAGTCATCAGTCAACTGAAGACATCGCCTGCACCCGCGCAATCCCTGGCTTATCAGTCTATTCACCAGCTGATCGTTTTGAAGTAACTGCCTGCATGGAGTTGGCGTATCAATCAAAGGCACCAGTCTATTTACGCATGGGAAAATCCGACCGAGGTGACGTACATGCTGAAGCGGTGCAAGTAAAAATTGGCAGCTTGCTGCAAGTCAAGTTGGGGCAAGTTGACGAAATCACCTTCATCGCCACCGGATCCTTGGTGCGTACTGCGATTGATATTGCCTCAGCGGCCTATCCTGATGCCGCCGTCTGGAGTACTCCTTTTATCAAGCCCATAGACAGCAAACAAGTCTCCACCATTTGCGCGCAAAGTTTGGCCGTGGTTGTACTTGAAGAGCACTCCATTCTGGGGGGGCTGGGTTCAGTCATTGCCGAGATTGCATCAGAATTTTCACCAGTTAGGATACTTAGAATTGGCGTTGGTGACCGCTTCTCGCATCACTGCGGCACTTATGAGTATTTGCTGAAAGAGCATAGTCTGGATCGAGCTGCGATTGAGCATCGAATTCGTGATTTTCTAACCGCAATTTGACCCATGCGCATAGCCATCCTCGGAGCCACCAGCGAGATTGCTAAAGATCTAGTGCTTTCGTTCAGCGCACTAAGCCAGCACGTGTTGGTGCTTTATGCTCGTCGTCCAGAAGTAGTGTTGCAGTGGCTAGCGAATTCTGATCTGACTGCGAAATATGCAGTGGCCAATTTCACAGCATTCAGCGTTGACGAACACTTTGACGTTCTGATCAACTTCGTAGGTGTAGGCAATCCAGCACAAGCAGCAGTGATGGGTGCATCCATCTTTGATGTGACGCTGAAGTACGATGAGTTAGCGCTGGACTATGTGCGACAGCACCCCCAGTGTCGTTACATTTTTCTTAGCAGTGGTGCTGTATATGGCTCAAGTTTTGATGCGCCGGTGAATCAAAACACCAAGTCGACAGTTGCCATTAATGACCTGCAATCGCAGGATTGGTACGGTATTGCCAAGCTATATGCGGAATGTCGTCATCGTGCATTGCCGCATCTGTCGATTGTTGATGTTCGGGTCTTTAACTACTTTAGTCATACGCAAGACATGAACTCACGCTTCTTAATTACGGACATTGCACGAGCAATTCGGGACAATACAGTACTCAAGACTTCCGCCGAAAAAAATGTTCGTGATTATGTTCATCCGAAAGATTTTTTTTCTTTGATTTACGGAATTCTTATGGCGTCAAAAATCAATTTGGCTGTTGATTGCTATAGCGCCTCACCAATTTGCAAATCAATACTTTTGTATGAAATGCAAAAAAGATTTGAACTTCAATATGAAGTGAGTAATGCAGTAGCGTGTCTCAATTCCACTGGAGTTAAAGAATTTTACTACTCGCTTAATACTATTGCGGGACAATTTTTGTATAAACCATCATTGACTTCGCTAGAGGGGATTACACAAGAGATAGGGCTTTTTATAAATCATAAAAATTCATTTGAAAAATAATAAAATTCATCAAAAAATTTTAATTTGCAAAATATATGAAAAATAAAAAATACTATTCTCAATTTGAAGAAGATAAAATTTTGGAAAAAATTTTTAATAAAGATAATGGAGTTTGCGTTGAAGTCGGGGGGTTTGATGGTGTTACAGGTAGCAATACATTTTTCTTTGAAAAACTGGGGTGGCGATGCTTGGTTATTGAACCCATGCCTGATTTTTGTGAAAAAATTAAAGCATTGCGAACATGTGAAATAGCAGAGGTTGCAGCAAGTCACTCGTCAGGCTCCGTTGAATTCCATGTGGCTGTAGGTGTTGAGACACTTTCGACCATAGAAGTTAATACAAATCATTTCGATCGAATCAAGAGTCTGAGTCAGCACTCAATGAGAAAAATAATTGTGAATACTGAGCGACTGGATGATATCTTACTCAAACATGGGTTCTGTGAAGTTGACTTTATAACTATTGATGTCGAAGGGCATGAATCGTCAGTACTCGCAGGAATGAGTTTTGAATCAATTTCTCCGCGAATAGTAATCATTGAAGACAATTCAAATGGGAGTGATCATCGCGTTAAAGAATTAATGCATGCTAAGTCGTATGTTCGTTTTAAAAAAACGGGTTGCAATGATTGGTATACGAAAAAAAATGATCCACTTGCGACATTTCCAAATGTAATTTGGACGGAAATTATGATTTCCTTGTATGTGTTGAAGCAGAAAATAAAACCCTTTGTCCCAGCCTTTCTCAAAACAAGAACGGCTTGAATAATCTACGGACATAAGCAATTAATGTTAATGCTCGCAATAGGTAGGGTAATTCAGTTTGTACTGCTGTTGTTGACGCTACGTCTTGCAACAAGTTTATTGTCACCCGCAGAAATGGGAAAAATTTCCATTGTGACAGCAACTGTGGCATTTTTTGCGTTGCTACTTCTCAATCCAGTTGGCATGTTCATGAATCGTCGTTTGCATTCCTGGGAATTACGTGGACAAATAATTCGTTACTTCACTTATTTTTGGCTCTATCTGCTGATTGTTGGTGCTATCTCACTACTTGCATTGGTAGTTCTGACAGAGTTCAAAATTTGGAGTCCGAACATGGATATTTATTGGTTGGAGATTTTGGTTCTTGGCAGCTTGATATTTGGTACGCTAAATCAGGTGGTGATTCCTGGATTAAACTTGCTTGGCTATAGAGGATGGTTTACTGTACTGACGATTGCTACGAGCGCTGCCAGCCTAATTATTGCCGTTGTATTAGTGCAAACGTTTTCTCGGAATGCTGAATATTGGCTGACTGGAATACTGTTGGGGCAATTAATTGTTGGAATTGTCGGTAAAAAAATATTCTTTAATAAAATTAAAATTTCAAGCAAAAAAAATAAAAATGATACAGTTTTATCAAAAAATAAAATTCGCTATTTATTCACATTTGCTTGGCCCGTAGCGATTGCAGTATCCTTGGGGTGGGTGCAAAGTCAAGGATACCGTTATTTGATGGAAGAGCAGCTTGGATTGGTTTCGTTAGGTCTATTTGTGGCTGGATATGGAATCAGTGCCGGTTTGGTGGCCGGATTTGAATCAATTTTCTCTACTTGTTTTCAACCAAGATTTTATGAGCGAATTAGTCACGGTTGCATCAGTGATCAATCTCTGGCTTGGCACGAATATGCGCAAGCAATACTTCCCTCACTGCTGTTGGTGACTTCATTAGTTATAACAACTGCGCCAGAATTGACACAGTTGTTATTGGGGCCTGCATACAGGGAGTCTGCTCAGTTCGTTGTATGGGGTTCATTGGCGGAATCAGCAAGGATTGCTACAACAGTGTTTGGCATGGTCGCGCATGCACGAATGAATACGAGACTCCTTCTCTGGCCGAATTTAGTAGGCGCGGCCACTTCGGTGCCGCTCATCTGGTGTTTGATGTTATTTTATGGTGCGAGTGGGGTTGGTTTGGGATTGATGTTTTCCGCATCAATTTGTTTTTTATTAACAGTTCGTATAATTAGCAATAATCTCATTTTGGTTTTTTTTTGGAGAGACTTTATAAAAAGTTTAGTAATGGGGGGCAGTTTATTCACTGTAATGCTGGTGTTAAGGAAAATATTGAGTGGTAATGATAATTATTTTTTATTACTAATGCAATTATCTATTATTGGTGCATGTTTTTTATTATTTCAGTATTTAATATTACGGCCTGTGTTGCAGCGCTTGGATTTTTTTTACCGCCCCCTCTCTAACTGATTATTTCCTATAAATCTTATGCATCTAGCTTGCTGTGGTGATATTGAAGCATTCAACCAAGATCGGTTGCGTGACCAGCAGTGGAGTTATAGATTCCCTGGTTCTGGTTGGATTACATGCCTGTATCGAATTGCTGATGAAATAGGGATTTCGGTTGCGTCAGGCGATGTGGCTATCGCAAATGTGACTTCTAAGAAATGGGATGCCAAGGATGTTTACGTCATTCAGGATATGCGTTCGAGAGTGGCCACGAAGCTGCTGGATTTGGGAGCCCATCCATTTCTCATTACATGTTTGGAAGCGCCACTTTACGAGCCATTTTTTTATGACGAAATTGACCACATTGCAAATCATTTCAAGTTCAGCTTGGGATTCGGATTCTCAAATGAACAAAGAAGTTCCGTTATATCTAGGAAAAATATCCCATTTAGATTTCCTTCTTTCTATTTGAACGATATTCAAGAAATTCAGCCCTGGCAGGCCAGAAAAAAACTAGTGCTAGTTGCTTCGAACAAATACAGGTCTGACAAGCTATTCCTCCCTACCCCAGTGAGTCTGATGAGTATTCTTCGTCAACTAAAATGGTGTGGAATACAAGTTATTTCTCCATCGTACAGGAAATCATTGGCCTTGTCTTTGCATGAGCGGCGACTTGAAGTCATCGAATACTTCTCGAAAAAAAATGAATTGGGATTGTATGGGGCAGGTTGGGATAATTTGAATGGACTTCCATCAGTCTGGAGCAGTAAACTAAAAAATGTTCTCAAAGACCAATACTTAGGTCGCTGCACTGACAAGTTAAAGACAATTGGAAGTTATAAATTTTCAATATGTTTCGAGAATATGGAGTCACCTGGATATATGACAGAAAAAATAGTTGATTGTTTTGTTGCGGGATCTATTCCAATATATTGGGGTGCGCCTGACATTGCTAAACTCGTCCCCTGCGAATCATATATTGACATGCGGCATTTCGATTCCTTCGAGAAGCTTGAAATCTGTATTAATTCAATGACCGAACAGAAGGCGATGAAAATGCTAGAAGCAGGACAAGATTATTTGAAAACAACGTTCGGAATGCTACACAACTATGAGGGTTTTGCTCGTAATGTCATACTATTGACACAGGAAAAATAAGTCCTATTGAATTTATCTTTTTTGTGTTAAATAAATATAATTTATTTTAATAAAAATGCTTGTATTCGGTGAGTGGTGATATGAATAAATACTATGAAAAGGCATCAGTAGAGATGCCGTTGGTTTGTGTTTGCATTCCAACTTATAATTCGGAAGGCACTATACGCGAAACGCTCGAATCAATCCTAAATCAAACATATTCTAATCTGGTGGTGCATATTTCTGATAATGCCTCAACAGATAGCACTATTAAGATAGTTAATTCGATTGTTGATCAGCGTATACATATTCACCAAAACGATGTAAACGTCGGTGGTGAGGGCAATTTTACCCGTTGTATTAAATTATCAACTGGAAAATATACAGTAATATTTCACGCTGATGATATTTATGAATGTGATATGGTGGCCAAGCAGGTTGATTTTTTGGAAAAAACACCAGAAGTTAGTGCTGTTTTTACAGAGGCATTAACTTTTGATTCTAAAGGATCAAAGTCTAATGTTATTGGTCGTCCTCCGGGCGATGCTAAGAAGGTCACTCGATTCAATTTTGTTGAATTACTTAAATCAACACTGTTGCATTCAAATTTTTTGGTTTGTCCAAGTGTAATGGTCCGTTCGGAAATATATATTGAAAAAATCCAAGAATGGGGGGATAGATCTTTCCGATCAAGTTCTGATGTCGATATGTGGTTTCAACTGGCGAAAATTAAGCCAATTGCTGTTATCGGGGAGCAATTGATGCGATATAGAATTAGTAGCAATCAATTTTCTGAAAAAATTCGAAATCGAACTGAACGTGCAGATTTCTTTCTGGTTTTGGATCATTATTTGGCTCAACCAGAAGTATGTCGGTTTTTAAGTAGCCAGGATTTACGTCACTATGAGTGGCTTGACCGTCACGATCGTGTCGCAAGGTCACTTAATCTGTTTGTGCAAGGTCGATTTGCTGAAGTTCATGGTCTTCTGACGAATTTGATTTGTATGGATTCGATTTATGCTGCTACCGTTAGTCGTCGTGGACTAGTAACGCTTGCTAGCGGCCTTCTTTTACGATTTTTATTGTTGGTTGGAGCAACAAGAATTGGGATTAAAATTATTTTTTCCATAAAAAAAATCCGATGGAAATTTTAAAGAAGCAATGTCCAGTAAGTGTAGTTATTCCGTGTTTCAATTGCGTAAACACAATTAGCCATGCGGTTATTTCAATTGCGATGCAAACGCAGATGCCAGCAGAGGTAATCCTGGTTGATGATGCCAGTATAGATGGCACATTAACGGTATTGCATGAACTGGAGGGGACCTATCCGGGGTGGGTAAAGGTGTTGTCATTGGAGAAAAATCGAGGTGCGGCGGGTGCACGTAATGCAGGATGGGCGGTGGCGGGTCAGCACTATATTGCCTTTCTGGATGCAGATGATGCCTGGCATCCACGTAAAATTGAAATTCAGTATGCCTACATGTGTGCGCACCCTATGGTTACGATGACTGGTCACGGTCATCGTCTGCTTCATCAGGCGGGTGTGATTCCTGATTGGGGGGTGGGGCGGTGTGAGGCGCAACGTATTTCGAAGTGGGCGATGCTGCTATCAAACAAGTTTGTGACGCCCTCAGTCATGGTGAAGGGTGATGTTGCGTACCGCTTCGTCGAAAAACAGAGGCACATGGAAGACCACATGCTGTGGCTCCAAATTATTTGCAGCGGTGCTTCTGTTGTAAAGTTATCCATCGATTTGGCTGCGATCTACAAAGGGCCGTTTGGCATAACGGGTCTTAGTTCGCAGATGTGGTTAATGGAGTGTGGTGACTTAGGAAATTATTATCGCCTCTACCATACGAAGTTAATAAATGAGCTGCAATTGACTATTCTCTGTACTTATTCATTAATTAAGTATGCTCGCAGGATTTTAATTTACTGGGGATATTTGCGATGGAAAAAATAGAATCTGTTGAGTCAACGGTTATTTCTATTTCAATAGTCAGTCATGTGCAGATGAACCTTGTTGTTCAGTTATTGGCTGATTTGGAGACCCACTGCAAGGATGTATCGATCGAGTTAATTCTTACGTTGAATATTGAGGAGTCATTGCCTTTTATTATGGATGGTTTTTCGTTTCCGATAAAAGTGGTACGTAACGCAACTCCTATGGGTTTTGCTGCAAATCATAATCAGGCTTTCAGCTATGCAACTGGGCGATTTTTCTGTGTACTAAATCCTGATATCCGTTTGGATAGAAATCCTTTCATAGTCATGTCGATTTGCCTACTGGATCCATCGATAGGGGTTGTAGCACCTCTTGTTCTGGGGGCAGATGGTGGAATTGAAGACAGCGCTCGCCGGTTTCCTGGGCCATTCAAGATGATATGTAAAGCTTTTGGCTTGTGCAAGAGCCATGACTATGTGATTGATGAGAAATTGATTCGTCCTGATTGGGCCGGGGGGATGTTTTTGTTGTTTCCGCGTAGTATTTTCGAGAAGCTGGGTGGGTTCGATCAGCGCTATTTCCTTTACTATGAGGACGTTGATATTTGTGCCCGATTGCGATTGCTAGGCTACGATGTCGTAATATGCTCTGAAGCCAAGGTAACTCACTACGCTCAACGTAGTAGTCATCGAAGCTTTAGGTATTTTCGATGGCACATCGCAAGTATGATGCGTTTCTTCTTTTCGTCTACTTACTGGCGGCTTCAGCTTAGGAAGCTGAGAAAATAGAGTGAAATATATATTGGAATATCATGGGCCAGTTTCGGTTGCTAATGCGCCTGATTTTCGACTGCAACAGAACAACTTCGATTTATTGAGATTCTTGTTGGCCTTTCTAGTGTTTCTAGTGCATGCCTATGTATTATCCGGTGCTCGAGAGCTTTCGATCTTGGGCGATTTTCTCTCTTCAGAAATTGCCGTTAAATCTTTTTTTGTGGTGAGCGGGTTCCTGATTTTCATGAGCTACGAAAATTCGTCCGATTTGCGGGGCTACTTCGTAAAAAGAGCCAGACGAATTTATCCCGCTTATTTTTTTGTGATCATGACCTGCGCTGTTCTTGGCGGTGTCTTCAGTACATGCCTAGGCGAAAACTATTTTTCCGAAAAATTTCTTAAATACCTCGTTGTCAATCTTGTATTCCTAAATTTTTTGCAGCCAACATTGCCAGGCCTATTCACAGGTAATCTGTTCCAGGCAGTAGATGGTGCGCTGTGGACCTTGAAGGTTGAAGTCATGTTTTACTTTTTTGTCCCTCTGGCCGTGATGGCTTTTCGCAGATTTGGACGATTGTCGGTGATGGTAGCCCTATACATTTTCTCAGTAACATACTCAGTTCTTATGAGCACATTGGCAGATAAAACCGGGGCCAGCTTGTATCTTGAGTTGCAGCGGCAATTGCCTGGGCAGCTTGCTTTTTTTGTGGCGGGTGGGGTTGGGTACTATTACTTTCATTTTTTCAAAAAATACGCGACGCTTTTACTTGCTTTGGCTGGTGCAGCGTTTGCCTTGCAAGGATGGCTTTATTGGGTTGCTATCCAGCCACTGGCACTGGGTGTTCTGGTTGTGTATTTTTCATGTGTAGCCCCTAGGCTTGGCAATTTTGGCAAATATGGCGATTTTTCTTATGGGATATACATCGTTCATTTCCCGATATTGCAACTACTGATTTCTTATGATCTGTTCAGGGAGTCTCCGTGGGCTATGCTCTTCATCGCTTGTTTATTGGTAATAACAGTGGCATTTCTTCTTTGGCATCTTATTGAGAAGCATTTTCTGCGCAAATCATCTTATTGCGTTGCAGTACCTCAAGGGTGATCAGCAATGAATCTCTTGGTGACAGGTGCTAATGGTTTTTTGGGTAGTGCGTTATGCGCGACATTGTTCCGCGAAGGACACGCGGTAAGAGCAGTCGTACGTTTTAGGAGTACCCGGGGCGCGGTAGTTGAAACAGTGGGTGTTGGTTCAATAGGAGCGGAGACGAACTGGTTAGTAGTCCTTGAAGGTGTGGAGGTAGTGATACATCTTGCCGCCCGCGTACACGTCATGCATGACAAGACAGATGATCCTTTGGCGGAATTCCGTGCGGCCAATGTCGAAGCTACCCTAAACTTGGCTCTCCAAGCTGCTGCAGTAGGGGTACGGCGGTTTGTGTTCATCAGTTCGGTCAAGGTTAATGGTGAAAGTACCTCACCCGGACGCGCGTTCACGGAAGTCGACCCGCCGAATCCACAAGATGCTTATGGCCAGAGCAAATATGAAGCGGAACAAGGTTTACGCCTAATTAGTGCTGATACGGGCATGGAAGTGGTCATCATCCGTCCACCTCTGGTTTATGGCCCTGGGGTAAAGGCCAACTTTGCTGCACTGATGCGAGCTGTGCAACGCGGCTGGCCTCTGCCCATGGGCACCATCACACACAACCGCCGCAGTTTGGTGGGGTTGGACAATCTGGTGGATTTGATCATGACTTGTATCGTCCATCCCGCAGCGGCAAACCAGACCTTTTTGGCGAGTGATGGGGGTGATTTGTCTACTACCGCATTGGTGCGTAGCCTCGCGCGGGCTGCTGGGGTGTCTGCGTGCTTGTTACCGGTGCCTGTCTGGGTTTTGCGGATCGCAGCAGCCCTGCTGGGCAAAGGGGCTGCGGTACAGCGCCTGTGCGGCAGTTTGCAGGTGGATATTTCCAAGGCGAGAGATCTTTTGGGCTGGGTGCCACCGGTTTCGGTGGACGAGGGTTTGCGTCGGGCGGTTGCAAAGATGGGGAACAATGAAAAGACTATTTGATTTGGTGTTGGCCGTTTGGGCGGGCATTTTTTTATTGATGCCCGTTCTGCTGCTGGCCTTAGCGGTGCGCTTGACTTCCAAAGGCCCTGCGCTGTATTGGTCTGATCGAGTAGGTCGCAATAATGTGATTTTTAAAATGCCAAAGTTTCGCACGATGCAAGTAGAAACACCGGTCTTGGCTACACATTTGCTTAGTAATCCAGGTGCTTATCTCACTCCAATTGGTGGTTTCTTACGCAAGAGTAGTTTGGACGAAATACCCCAGTTATGGAGCATTCTCAAAGGTGATATGAGTTTTGTGGGTCCAAGACCAGCATTGTTCAATCAGAATGATCTGATTGTCTTGCGCACACAGTGTGGGGTGCATGAATTGGTGCCGGGCTTGACGGGTTGGGCGCAAATAAACGGACGTGATGAGTTGCTTATTCCTGAAAAGGTTAAGCTTGACGCCGAATATCTGAAGAAAAAATCCTTTAGATTAGATTTAAAAATTATAATTCTGACAGCAATCAAGGTTATCCAACGTGATAGTGTTTCTCATTAAAAGGTAATTTTCCATCCGTAGAACACATTACGTACGCAAGAGTTTTTGTAAATTCCTAAAGGAGCATTATGGTGAATCTCATTGACATTCAAGACCAAATTGAAAAACTGCAAAAGCAGGCAGACGAAATCAAAACACGAGAGTTTGACAAAACCATTGGAGAAATTCGCGCAAAGATGCAAGCGTTTGGCATTACCCTGAAAGATTTGCAGCTAGACAAGGCGCGCGGCAAATCCAAGGCGACGAAGACGAGCAAGGTCGCAGCGGGCACAAAGCGGGTAGGCAAAGTTGCCAAAAAGAAATCAGAAACTACCGTAACCGTTGCGCCAAAATTTCGTGGTCCTAATGGCGAAACATGGAGTGGCCGTGGTTTAACCCCACGTTGGCTGAGCACTCTGGTGGCTCAAGGTCAGGTCAAGGATGACTTTGCAATCAAAGCTTAAGCTAAAAGTAATGCGCGCATAGACGTTCTGGGGGATGGATGCAAAGCAAATTACTAGGCTGGCCTCGACCTGTTAAGCGTATTGTGGTGGTGGGTTTGGATGTTGTGCTGGCATTGTTGGCCACCTGGATTGCCTTCACTTTGCGTCTGGATGTATTACATCAGCCTTCAGGCCCACAGTGGTGGGTTTATCTTTTGTCTCCGGTGCTGGCTGTTCCGATCTTTATCCGATTAGGGCTTTATCGCGCTATTTTCCGTTATACCGGCCAAGCCGCACTGACGGCTACCGCGAAAGCGGTGGCAATTTATGGAGGCTTGTTGCTTGGCATTTTGCTTTTGCAGCGTTGGCCAGGTGTGCCACGTAGCCTGGGCGTCTTGCAGCCCTTGATATTTCTTCTTTTAGTGGGGGGCAGTCGTGCCATGGCTCGGTTCTGGCTGGCAGGCGTGAATCACGTGGGGCATCAGACTGATGGGCGTTTGTTGATATTTGGTGCTGGTACTGCTGGTGTACAGACAGCTTCGGCACTTAGCATCTCGGGGCAGTTTGTTTTGATCGGCTTTGTTGATGACGACGCAGCCAAGGTGGGTCGTAGCATCAACGGCGTGCCGGTGTACCAGCCCAATGAAGTGCCTGGGGTGGTTGCTCGTCAGAACGTGACTGATATTTTGCTCGCCATGCCCAGCGCAACTCGAGAGCGGCGAAATAAAATTATCGATAGCTTGCGCCATGTGTCCGTGCATATCCGCACTTTGCCCGGTTTGGCTGATTTGGCCAGTGGGCGCGTCACCGTGCAGGATTTCAAGGAGCTCGATATTGAGGACTTGCTGGGCCGCGACCCAGTGCCTCCTGATTCTGAATTGTTGGCGCGCAATTTGGCAGGGAAAGTGGTTCTCGTTAGCGGTGCGGGTGGCAGCATCGGCAGTGAGTTATGTCGGCAGATTTTGATGCAGCGGCCGCGCCAATTGCTGCTGCTGGATCACAATGAGTTTGGTCTGTACAGCATTCATCAAGAGTTGGAGGCTTTGGTCATCGCTAAAGGCATCATTACCAAGTTAGTGCCTTTGCTGGGCAGTGTGGCCAACATGCAGCGTTTGCACGACATCTGTCGCGCCCACCGTCCCGCCATGATCTTTCACGCAGCGGCTTACAAGCACGTGCCACTTGTCGAGTCAAACCCAGCAGAGGGTATTTTTAACAACGTCTTTGGCACACTTAACATGGCGCAAGCCGCGATCGACAGTGGTGTGTCTCGGTTTGTTTTGGTGTCCACCGATAAGGCGGTTCGCCCCACTAATGTGATGGGGGCCAGCAAGCGTATGGCTGAACTCATCTTACAGGCGTTGGCTGCACAGGCAAGTGAACAAGGCACTCGTTTTGGCATGGTGCGTTTTGGCAACGTATTGGGTTCCAGCGGAAGTGTAGTGCCGCTGTTTCGTCGACAGCTGAACCATGGCGGTCCTCTGACGGTAACGCACGCCGATGTAACCCGTTATTTCATGACTATTTCTGAAGCCGCCGAGCTGGTGCTTCAAGCTGGTGCTATGGCGGTGGGGGGGGATGTATTTGTGCTGGACATGGGGCAGCCGGTCAAGATCATGGACATGGCCCGTCGCATGGTGGAACTGTCAGGCATGAGCGTACGTGATGAGGTCAACCCTGAGGGAGAAATCGAAATCACGGTGACCGGCTTGCGGCCGGGCGAGAAGTTGTATGAAGAACTCCTCATTGGCGACAACCCCACTCCGACCCCGCACCCGCGCATCATGAAGGCGCATGAGGATTTTTTGAGCTGGCCCGAACTGGATGCTCAACTACAGGTCTTGCACTGTGCTGCTGAACAGCAGGATGTTGGCGCAATGAAGGCCGTGCTGCAGGCCTGTGTGCATGGCTATACGCCACAAACCATAGACAATACAGTCCCATGACTAACACCTCAACCATTACTCCACACGATAAGGCCGACGTTCTTGCCCAAGCGTTACCCTATATTCGAAAGTTCCACGGCAAAACCCTGGTTATCAAGTACGGCGGCAACGCGATGACCGACCCGGCCTTGCAGAAGGCGTTTGCCGAAGACGTAGTGCTGCTCAAGCTGGTGGGTATGAACCCGGTAGTGGTGCATGGTGGTGGCCCGCAGATCGAGGCGGCCTTGGGGCGTTTAGGGAAAAAGGGGGAGTTCATCCAGGGCATGCGAGTGACAGATGCCGAAACCATGGAGGTTGTGGAGTGGGTTCTGGCAGGAGAAGTGCAGCAGGACATCGTGGGTCTGATCAATCAGGCCGGGGGCAAGGCCGTGGGTCTGACCGGGCGCGATGGTGGCATGATTCGCGCGAAAAAACTCAAAATGATGGACAGCAAAGACCCTGCCAAGGAGTACGACGTCGGTCAAGTGGGTGACATCGAGTCCATCGATCCCGCTGTGGTCAAGGCTTTGCAGGACGACGCCTTCATCCCCGTCATTAGCCCGATTGGTTTTGGCGATCACAACGAGAGCTACAACATCAACGCCGACGTGGTGGCTGCCAAACTGGCTACTGTGCTCAAGGCCGAAAAGCTGCTTATGCTGACTAATATCAGTGGGGTGTTGGATAAAGAGGGTCAGCTCTTGACCAACCTGACTGCGCGTCGCATTGATGAGTTATTTGCCGACGGTACCATTAGCGGCGGTATGCTGCCCAAAATCGCTGGTGCGCTCGATGCAGCCAAGAGTGGCGTCAACGCGGTGCATATCATTGATGGTCGTGTGCCACACGCTTTGTTACTTGAAGTACTGACCGATCAGGCATTTGGGACGATGATCCGCTCGCATTAAGATTAAGCCCTATGTCCAACGTTGAAAACACATCCTCCGCCGAGCCAGAGTCAGGCGACCCTGCAACGCCTGTTCGCAAACGGCCCAAGCCCGGCGAGCGTCGCGTTCAGATTTTGCAAGCGCTTGCCGCCATGCTCCAGCAGCCTGGAGCCGAGCGCATTACTACCGCTGCGCTTGCCGCACGACTAGACGTGAGCGAAGCCGCACTCTACAGGCACTTTGCCAGTAAGGCTCAGATGTTTGAAGGGCTAATTGAATTTATTGAGCAAACTGTTTTTTCGCTTATTAACCGAATCATCGAGCAGGAAGGTCCTGCGGCGGACGCTGCCAGCGGTATCCGTCAAGCCAGCAAGGTGGTTGCTATGCTGATGCAGTTCGCTGAGAAAAATCCGGGCATGACGCGGGTCATGGTCGGTGATGCGCTGGTGTTTGAGAACGAACGATTACAGCAGCGAATGAATCAGTTTTTTGACAAGATCGAATCAACTTTAAAGCAATGTTTGAGAGGCAACGGACAAGCTACTTTGTCAGTTTCTGAAACCCCAAGTGCTGACGCCCAGATAAGTGCTTCGGTGCTAACGGCTTTTGCCGCAGGGCGCTTGCAGCGATTTGCGCGATCTGGTTTTCGACGCCTTCCCTCTGAGCACTTGGAAGCCAGCCTGGCGCTGATTCTTTAATGTGTTTTCTATCGACTCAGCGCTGCTGCGTTTGAGAATCTATCGACACATAACCTATGAATCAACTTGATCTTCAAGGCCGACATGCCGTGATCACCGGGGGGGGCGCGGGTTTGGGCTTGGCCATCGCCAAGCGCATGCTGGCCAGTGGGTCCAGCGTCACGCTATGGGATCGGGACGCTTTGGCGCTTGCCCACGCATCGAGTGAACTAGGTGCACATGTTGACACCGTGGTGGTCAGCGTGGATGAGCTGGAGAGCGTCACAGCGGCGGTGCAGCAGACCCTGAGACAGCACCCGGCTATTGATGCGCTGGTCAATTGCGCGGGCATCACCGGCCCCAACACCAAGCTCTGGGACTACCCGGCCGAGGACTGGGTGCGCGTGATGCAGGTCAACCTCAATGGTCTGTTTTACTGCTGCCGTGAACTGGTGCCACATATGCGTGAGCGAAATTACGGACGCATTGTTAACCTCGCCTCGGTAGCGGGCAAGGACGGCAACCCCAACGCTAGCGCTTATAGCGCGAGCAAAGCGGGTGTGATTGCGCTGACCAAATCGCTGGGCAAGGAGTTGGCTGATACCGGTGTGCGTGTGAACTGCGTGACCCCCGCTGCTGTCAAGACCGCCATGTTCGATCAAATGACGCCCGAGCACATCCAGTTCATGCTCTCCAAAATTCCTATGGGTCGTTTTGGTGAGCCTGAGGAGGTTGCCGCCATGGTGACCTGGCTGTGTACAGAAGAATGCTCGTTCTCCACCGGCGCGGTGTTCGATCTTTCGGGCGGACGCTCGACCTATTGAGACCCTGCTCCAACCGATAACCCCCGAAAGGAAACACGATGAAACTGGTTCGATATGGCAATCCAGGCAAAGAGAAGCCCGGCCTGATCGACGCCGCAGGCAAATTGCGCGATCTGAGCGCCGTGATCAAGGACATTGGCCCTGATCAACTCAGCGACGCGGTCTTGGCCAAGTTGCTCAAACTCAAGACTGACAAGCTGCCTCTGGTGCGCGGCAAGCCTCGCATGGGCTGCCCGGTGAACGGTGTGGGCAAATTCATTGCCATTGGCTTGAACTATTCCGACCATGCGGCTGAGTCCGGCATGCCTATCCCCAAAGAGCCGGTGGTGTTCACCAAGGCCATCAGTTGCATCCAGGGGCCAGACGACAACGTGATGTTGCCAAAAGGCTCTGTCAAAGGTGACTGGGAAGTCGAATTGGGCGTGGTCATTGGCACCAAGGCACGCTATGTTTCACAAAAAGACGCACTCAACTTTGTGGCGGGTTACTGCACCATCAACGATGTGAGCGAGCGTGAGTACCAACTGGAGCGTGGCTCGCAGTGGGACAAGGGCAAGGGTTGCGACACCTTTGGTCCCATCGGCCCTTGGCTGGTCACGCGTGATGAGATCACCAACCCGCACAAGCTGGCCATGTGGCTGGACCTGAACGGCCAGCGCATGCAAACCGGTAACACCAAGACCATGATCTTCAGTGTGGCCAAGATCGTGAGCCACCTGAGCCAGTTCATGACGCTCATGCCCGGCGATGTGATCACCACCGGTACGCCCCCGGGCGTTGGGCTGGGTCACAAGCCGCCGCTCTATCTCAAGAAGGGCGACGTGATGACGCTGGGCATTGAGGGCCTAGGCGAGCAGCGTCAATTGGTTGTGCCGTTCAAGTTGTAAACAAAAAATGAGAGAGGACTTGTGCCTCTCTTTTTTTTGGCGCAAAATAGCACGATCGTTCTATTTAATGCTTAAACAACAAGGCCAACACATGCCTGTTCACGCCATCATGGAGAACAAAACTCGAACTGCTATACAGGGTGTGCCCGAAGGTCGTGCCCTGCACAAAGGGCAGCAGACCAAGCTGGCTATTGTGGATGCCGCACTTGGTCTAGCCACGCAAATTGGGTTGGAGGGTTTGAGCATTGGCTCGGTGGCTGAGGTTACGCGCATGAGTAAATCCGGCGTGTTTGCGCATTTTGGATCGCGCGAGGAGTTGCAGATCTCAGTGGTTCATGAATACTTCCGTCGTTTCGAGCAGGAGATTTTTTACCCTTCTCTGCAAGCCCCCAGGGGCCTGACGCGGATCCGTGCCCTGTTTACGCATTGGATGAAGCGGGTTGCCATTGAGGTTCAGTCAGGCTGCATTTTCATCAGCGGCTCGGTGGAATTTGATGACCGTCCGGGGCCGGTGCGTGATGCGCTGGTCAGCGCTGTACAAATCTGGTTGGCGGCCGTTCGGCGCGCAGTGTCGCAGGCCAAGGAAACGGGTGAACTGACCCAGGATGCAGATGAGCATCAGATTGTTTTTGAAATTCATGGCCTGATTTTGGCCATCCATTTTGAGACCCGATTCCTCAAAACCCCAGGAGCCATAGAGCGTGCCCAACTGGGGTTTGAGCACATGTTGTCCCGATACGTTCGTCCTGTTACTAAAACCCGAAAAGCACTCAAAATCGTCAAGGAATAATGACATGCCCATTTACACCCCACCTTTGCGCGACATGCAATTTGTCATGCACGAAGTCCTCAAAGTCAGCGAAGAACTCAAAGCGTTGCCCAAGCATGCGGATATTGATGCCGACACCATCAATGCTGTTTTGGAAGAAGGTGGCAAGTTCGCCGCCGAAGTCATCTTCCCGCTCAACATCAGTGGTGACACCGAAGGCTGCACACTGAATCAAACCACGCACGAGGTCACCGCACCCAAGGGTTTCAAGGAAGCCTATGCGCAGTATGTAAAAGGCGGCTGGGCCGCGCTGAGTTGTGATCCGGCCTACGGCGGGCAGGGCTTGCCCTTCGTGGTGAACCAGTGCTTGTATGAAATGCTGAACTCGGCCAACCAGGCCTGGACCATGTACCCTGGTCTATCGCACGGGGCTTATGAGTGCCTGCACGCGCACGGCACGGACGCTCAGAAAACGCTCTACCTGCCCAAGCTGGTGAGTGGCGAATGGACCGGCTCTATGTGCCTGACCGAGCCGCACTGCGGCACCGATCTGGGCTTGCTGCGCACCAAGGCCGAACCTCAGACGGATGGTAGCTACAAACTCAGCGGGGCCAAAATCTTTATCAGCGCGGGTGAGCATGACCTGGCCCCCAACATCGTGCATCTAGTGCTGGCACGACTGCCCGATGCACCGCCGGGCAACAAGGGCATCAGCCTGTTTGCCGTATCCAAGTTCAACGTTAAGGCCGATGGGGTTTTAGGCGAGCGTAACGGCATTTATTGCACGGGCCTGGAGCACAAGATGGGCATCCATGCCAACTCCACCTGCCAGCTGGTGTTGGAGGGCGCGGTGGGGACTCTGGTCGGTCAACCGAATAAGGGCTTGTCCGCGATGTTCGTGATGATGAACGCCGCGCGCTTGGGCGTCGGCAACCAGTCCTTGGGCTTG
>CANCAO010000376.1 GCA_947374105.1 Comamonadaceae bacterium
AGCTTTGGGGTCGGTGGATGATTTGCAACCTTTGGTGAAGACAGCCCCTAAAACCTTGCCTGCTGAGCCAGTCAAACGCGACTTGATCATCACAGAACGCCCCCTAATTAAAAAACCTGTGGAAAGTACTTCTACGGTTGAAATTAAGCGCAAACCTAAAGATCCTGGTCAATCTTGGGAAGATCGTAGACTCAGTCTTGAGAAAGTCGCACAAGATCATCCAGGTGATGCTCGACATTTGCTTGCATTAGCCAGTCATTTGGCGCAACGTGAGCCAACTCGGCGCGAAGCTATTCGTCAATTGGAGGCACTGGGCAGCAGTGGGTTAAGGGCTTCAGAGATGAAAAAACCGTGGAAAAAAGCATTACTTGCATTGACACCACAGCAAGGTGATCAGGTGCTCTTTAAAAACTATTTAACCCGCCATCCATCCAGCACAAGCGTAGAAAGGCGTTTGAACACGTTGGATGGAAAGGATGCCGCAAAAATGAAAAATAATAAGGGGGCAGGGAAAACAGTGCAATCAGGTAAAAATTTGAATAAAGATGATGCAGTTTCCGACATTGCCTTAAAACCTGCTTGCAGTAACACCTCATGCAAATAATAGCTTTTATCTCAGGTAAGGGTGGGGTGGGTAAATCCACTTTAACGGCTAATATCGCCATGGCATTGGCACAGCGAGGGAAACGTGTGCTGGTCATTGATCTGGATCCACAAAACACTCAGAGACATCACTTAGGCATGGATCCAGAAGAGATCGCAGGTTTAATCCGAGAAGGTATCACCTCTCACGCCGTCTTTGAGAGTCCTTTTGGAATGAAATTTATTCCTTTCGGACGAGCGCATGATGATGAATTAGACCAGTTTGCAAAAGAACTTAATAAAAATCCCAACTGGGTGCTTGATGGAATTGATTCACTGGGTGGCGAATTTGATTTTGTCTTTTTAGACACACCTCCAGGGCCAACGGTCTACTTGAAGCAAGCCTTACGGGCGGCGAATCGTGCAATGGTGATTGTGTTGGCTGATGCTGCATCTTACGCAACACTCCCGAAAATAACTGCGTTGGTTGAGCAATACACTGAAGGACGGTCTGACTTTTTAGGCATGTACCGTTTGATTAACCAGATGCCGACACGCGGTCGTTTAGGACATCAAGTTCGTGATGCGATTTTTGCAAATCAAGACCAGCATGTTGTCCCGGTAGTTATACATAAGGATGAACGTGTTTCACAAGCGCTTGCCTTTGAGCGTCCCGTTCTTGAGTACTATCCCGGTTGCAAGGCCAGTCTTGATATTCAATATGTAGCCGATTGGTTGATCGACTGTGTGGAGGAGTGACCCGGTTTAATTGATTAAACGTAATCAACGTTTAACGTGATTAGAAATCTACGGATAGCCTAAAGATAAAGAATAAGTCATGGTTTTTAGCTCTAACATTTTTCTTTTTGCTTTTCTTCCACTCTTTCTTGTTTGCTATTATTTGACGCCATGGCGGGCCAAATCGGCTTTGATCTTGGTTTTCAGCTATGCCTTCTATGCATGGTGGCGTCCTGATTTTTTGGGGCTCTTGGTTGCTGTGACTGTGGTGAGCTACGCTGTTGCCCTGATCATTGAAGCAGCAAACGACGCAGCCAAACGCTATCGCTGGTTGGTCGTGGGTGTGGGCTTGAATCTTCTCGCATTGGCCTACTTCAAGTACGCCAATTTCGGCGTTGACAGCTTCAACGCAGCACTCCAAGGGTTGGGCTTTGAGCCCATGGTCTGGACGCGTGTATTGCTCCCCATTGGGCTTTCTTTCTATATTTTTCACGCCATCAGCTATTTGGTGGATATCTACCGTCGCGAAGCCCCTCCTGCGCGCGATTTGATTGACTTCGCCGCTTTCATCGCACTTTTTCCGCACCTGGTGGCGGGGCCGGTGTTGCGCTACCACCTCCTGGCAGAGCAGTTTCGCAGCAGAATTCACTCACTGGATCGCTTCGCTCGCGGTTGTCTTGTGTTCATGGTCGGGTTTTGCCAAAAGGTGCTCATTGCTGACACGGTTGCCCCTCTGGCAGATGCTGCTTTTGCCGCGCCGCGACCAACATTTTCAGACGCTTGGCTAGGTTCCCTGGCCTACACCATCCAGCTATTTTTTGATTTCAGCGGCTACACCACAATGGCCATCGGACTCGCTCTCATGATTGGCTTTGTGTTTCCTGAGAACTTCAATGACCCCTATGTTTCGCGTTCTATCACGGAGTTTTGGAAACGCTGGCACATGTCGCTTTCCAATTGGCTGCGGGAGTATTTGTACATCTCGTTAGGTGGCAATCGAAAGGGCGTTTTTCGCACCTACGTCAATCTGTTTTTAACCATGCTGCTCGGTGGTCTGTGGCATGGTGCGAATTGGACCTTTGTACTCTGGGGTGCTTGGCACGGCGGCATCTTGGCGCTAGAGCGCTATTGGGATCAGCGCTTTGGCAAACCTTTGCTGCCAGGCTGGTTGAGTGTCATCAAAACCATGCTGTTGGTGATTGCCGGATGGGTGATGTTTCGCGCGGTTGACATCACAGGCGCTGGGCGGATGTTTCAGGGCATGGCGGGATTGAATGGTGTTGCTTTGAGCCCTGGTATGGCATGGCAAGTCACACCGGATCGACTGGGTGTGTTGGCCATTGGCATTGCCTTGGTTTACGCCATGCCTTGGTTAAGGCGTCATAGTGGTTCTTACGCGCGCTACCTCATCGTGCCACTGTTCTTGTGGTCAGTAGCCACACTTTCGTCACAATCGTTCACACCGTTTTTATATTTCCAGTTCTGAGGTCGCAATGTCTGGCATTACCCAATCCACTGCGCTTACAAAACCTACGGTGCATCAAGCCTTTGCTGCTGTTGCCTTTGTTGTGGTCATGTGTGTCGGTGCGTGGCAAATCACGGTGGCGGCTTACAACCCCGAGGGCCTTGAGTTTCCTCGTACTTGGCGTGACTTCCGTGAGGGCAGAACCACGCAAGAGTTAGAAAAGCAGCTCGATAAATATTTGCCAATTCGCTCTTCTCTCATCGCGGGTGCCAACACTTTGCGTTACCTCATTACCGGCGGGGGTGGGGAGCAGGTTCGTGTAGGGCGAGACCAATGGCTTTTCTTGACCGATGAGTTGCGTTATGACGCTGGGGGCTTGGCCAACTTGCAGGCGCGTGCCGATCTGCTAGGTGCCGCTGCGCTTCGCTTGAATGCGCAAGGTGTTAAGTTGGTCATTGCCTTGGTGCCTGACAAGGCTCGTATTTATGAAACGAAACTGGCCAGCGGGCAATATCCTGCCTACAACCAGAGTCGCTACCAAGACGCGCTTGCTGCTTTGCGTGAGCGCAAAGTCACCACGGTTGATCTGCTCCAGCCTTTGACCCAAGCTGCGCTTAAGTCCGAGGTCTTCTACCGCACTGACACCCACTGGAACCAAGTTGGCGCTGAGGTGGTCGCCCGCGCCGTGGCTAGCCAAGTCCAGCAACTCGGCATTTCGCTGGAAACAACCACGTTTAAAACCACATCGGAAGCCGCTCCGGTGGAACGGGCCGGTGATTTGGTTCGCCTCATGGGCTTGCAAGACATGCCGAACTCAGTGCGACCCATGCCCGATCAAGAAGCGTCAGCGAGCACCACTCAAACCAGCGCCGAGAGTGCAGGTGGTGGCCTCTTCGGTGATGTCGCCGTACCGGTGGTGATGACGGGTACGTCTTACTCCATGCGCGGTAATTTCCATGGCTACATGCAGCAAGCCTTGTCGAGCAAAGTGCTCAACACGGCCAAAGATGGCGGTGGCTTTTTACAGGCTGCTACGGCTTATTTAAGCGATGAGGCCTTTCGGGCGTCCAAGCCCAAGGTCTTGATCTGGGAGGTGCCAGAGCG
>CANCAO010000377.1 GCA_947374105.1 Comamonadaceae bacterium
GCCATCACCCAGATGAAGGCCGGAAAAATCAACGGCCTTGCCGTCACCTCATCCAAACGGGTCAGCGCAGCGCCTGATGTGCCGACGATGCGGGAAGCGGGCGTGCCCATGGAACTCGTCTTGTACAGCGGCATCCTTGGCCCCAAAGGCATGCCGCCTGCCATCGTGGAGCGGCTTGGCCTTGAAATCAAAAAAGCGCTGGCCAGCCCTGAGATGAAACTCACCTTGCACAATGCGGGTGCTGAAGACTTGGCCAGCACACCCGCTGAGTTTGCAGCCTTGATGAAGGTCGAGGCCGTGAAGATCGCCAAGGCGGTGGAGCTGGCGGGCGTGGTGCTCGAATAATTTGTAAACGTCCCTTGGTTTGGAGTCAGGTAGCCCATCGCAAACTTACGCCTTCAAAGCTGTTGATGGCCAATACTGCCTACTATGTTAGGCAGTACATGCACACTTGACGACTTAAATGCCATAGTGCCTAATGTGATAGGCATTTATATGAAACACCTTATCCATTCTGCTCAAGACCTCGGATTCGCGCTGCGTGCTGTGCGCAAGAGTGCCAAAGTGCGCCTGGACGACCTGTCCCAAACAGTTCATGTGAGTAAGCAGACCACCACAAATGTCGAGCAAGGCAAGCCGACGGTCCAATTGGGTAAGGTCCTTCGTCTCTTGAAAGAGATGGGGCTCACTTTGAGCGTTGAGCTGCCTGAGTCGGCATTACCCGCACTGCGCCGCGTTCAACAGGAGACGCAAGACCGCTCGAAGGGAGCGGACGCCATCGAGCCATCTGCCACTGCGCGAAGCGCCGACTGAACATGCGCAGCTTGCTGGTCTATGTTGACCAAACTCTCGTAGGAACCCTCAGCGAGGGCAACAACCTCTGGGTCTTTGAATACGACCTGGCATGGGTCGCCATCGACCGGAGTTTTGACCTATCGCCAGCGCTTCCTCGCCGCGTGTTTCGCCACGAAGACGGCGGCACTGTGCGACCCGTGCAGTGGTACTTTGACAACTTGCTTCCTGAAGAGCTTTTGAGAAAAACAGTCGCCAAGGAAGCCGGCATCAAAGACCATGAAGATGCATTTGCCTTGCTCACGTATCTCGGTGCGGAGTCGGCGGGCTCCCTCACGCTGCTTCCCCCGGGTATTCCTCTGCCTAACGAATCTGCGTTGAGCGAACTCACCGATGAAGCCCTCAGCCAGCGCATCCGAAACATCCCCAAGCAAACGCTATCAAAGGCGGCACCCAAGCGCATGTCCCTGGCGGGGGCCCAACACAAGATGCTGGTGCTTGCCAAGGGCGAAGCGCTTTTCGAGCCTGTAGGGGCCACGCCTTCAACTTACATCCTCAAGCCCGACCATCCGGACACAGCAAGGTATCCGGCCTCGGTGTTTAACGAGTTTTTCACGATGCGGCTTGCGCGCGCGGCCAGACTGAACATCCCGGAAGTGCGCATGCGGTATGTGCCCGAGCCGGTGTACCTGATTGAGCGCTTTGACCGGCTGGTGGAAAGGACCTCCCTGCGCACAGCTAACCCGCTGACGGCTCCGCGAGTCCGTCGGCTGCATATCATTGATGCCTGCCAACTCCTCAACAAGGCCAGCACCTTCAAGCACTCGGGCGCCACGCTAGACGCCCTCGTGCAGCTCATCGACAAATCCACCAACAAGATTGCGACGCGCCAAGCGTTATTTCGTTGGCTGGTCTTCAACATCCTGGTGGGCAACGACGACTGCCATCTGAAGAACCTGTCCTTCCACGTCAGTTCTGACGGCATTGAGCTGGCTCCTCACTACGATTTGCTGTGTACTGCGGCCTATCACACCAAGGCATTTGCAGACGAAAACGGGATATGGAATCAAGTTCCGATGGCCTTTCCACTGCCCGGTGCAAAGACCTTTGGCGACGTGACTCTCGGTGCAGTTTTAGCGACCGCCACACAACTGGGAGTGCCCGAACCTGCCGCGCGACGTATTGTGCGGGAGGTCACCACACGCGTGGAAAAGGAATTCGCACGCATTGTCACGGAGCACGAAGACCGGGACAGGGAAACGCCACCAGAACGAGCGCTTTACACCGCCCAGGAAGGTCGGCTTCTTAGAGTGGTTCAGTTCATCACGCTCCAAGACATGCTCAGGCGGTTGAGCGACGCTCAAAACTTGCCCGGCCATGATGACCCACCTGTGGTGTGAACGCCGCCAAGAACCCTAGGGATCCTCTGCATACCCCCCCTGCGGTCTGCGATAGGGTCTTGATTCACTCGGCGTGACCGCATTGGCTCGATCATCTTCAGGCGCGTAGCGTGGTCAGCAGCGTGGACTTGGTTATCCCGCTTCGTTCGGCTACGTTGAGCGAGAGCGTCGTGGAGGAATGACGCCCGTCATGGTTATGCGGGTTTCCTCAAAGTAATCAGCGTCCCTATTAAAGGTCAACTTGGCTTCGAAGCAGATGCGCTGAATCACGTCCATGGTCGTCTGGCCGTCGGCCATAGCGTCCGCATTCATGAAATGCGCGTCGAACGATGTGGTGTTGGCCACGTACACGGATGTGGGCACAGAGACAGTCCAGATGATGGTCCTCAGTTCAAACTCACACATGAACAGGATACCGCCCTCTTCGATGCGTGTGTTTGAGATCACATCGAGGTCTTCGATCCCTTCAAAGTCCTCTACCTTGAAGCTGCTGATAGGTTCAAGGCATGCATCAGGAACTCCATTGCTCCGAAGGAACGAGCAGGCGGTGTTTACAGGCACGCTAGACAAGTAGTCGATCGCTGCATGAGTTAAAGCTTCATCTATGTCATGCGCGTGGTCGTCCATGAACGTTTCGAGCTGCTCGTCGTCAAGCGCGATGTTCGTGGGGCGAACGCGCGCGGGTCCAACGGCGTCGACTAACTGCTTCATTTCCGCATTAGTCATGGTCATGACCACGTCGCCGCGACGAGATCTTTTTACGTTCCCCTTCAGCTTGACAAGCCCGATATCCCGCGTGGACAACAGCGTGACCCTTCCTCTCTGTAGCCACGGTGCTGTGAGATTGATCGAGTGCCTCATGACGTCCCAGATCAATGTGACGTAACTGGGCCCTCCGTCGAACGAGGAAGAAACTACACCGATCACATATCCATCATCGTTGGCGACAGGGCCGCCGCTCATCCCGCCAAAAGTATCCATGGCAACCTCAAGGCAGGCCGCGGGCATGCGTTCTCCTCGTCCGTTCGGAAACACGGCGGTGACCAGTCCTGACGAAACCAAAGGAGTAAGGCGAGATGTTCCTGCCTCGAAGTCGTGATGCCGGTAACCAAAGGCCCACAGTCGATCTCCAACGAGGGGCAGGGCGACCTGGAGCGGCGCCAGTGTGAGCTGGCGATCCACGTGAGCGTCAGAATTAAGCGTGCAACTTACCAGCGTGACGTCGGAGCTCGTGCTTCGACAGGCGTCGAACTCGCTCAACCCGGAACTGGTGACACTCGAATGTCCTAACCAAGCCCGTGCTCCGCCAGGAAGGAAGGTCATGAACAGAGGCGAAGAGCCTGTGGCTGCAATTTCTTCCAGAACGTGGGTGGCGGTGAGTAGGAGACCCGGCCCGATCATCACGCCGCTCCCGATAGGTTCGAACCCTTCGTCCGTGGACCGAATCACGGCGACGAGGGAGTCGCCTGCCTGATGCAAGGAATCCATAGGGCCGATGCCGTCGTCGGGGCTGAACTTCGCCGTCTGCCACGACCGTTCGAGTTTCCAAAGGTCGTCGTTGGCATTGGTAATAAGGGCTTGGTGCTCTTGGGTCATACACCGGATTTTCTCATCATGAGCGGCGAAAGCTTGTTCGGACTTCATAGCGGAACCCTGCCGAGTACGGAGGAAGATGCTGACCAGCGGCATCGCTGGAAGATAGGCCGTCGGCAAAACATCGACCGCGACCGCTGCATTCCGGCTGTCTTACCTACCGGACTTAAGCCTTCAATGTCCGCTCTGAGGCCATGAATCCGGGTTGTTGAATGGCGGCTTTGTCTCGGGATCTTCCCGTCACACCGGAAACCTGAATGGCCGCTGTCAGTCTGAAACGGACTTTCAGCCAAGCGATCAGTGGCCGTGGTTTCCAACACCATGCGCAGATCGTAGAGTTGTTCGAAATGCTCAAAATTAAACGCCAGCACACGCCAGCCGCTGCGAAACAGCACCTCGACATAGCCTTCCTGCTGCCGATTGAGCAGGGCCTGACGGACCGGCGTGCGTGACACACCTGACCGTTCGCTGCTGGAACGCGGTCCTAAGACCGGACTGCAGCGGGACCGGTCTTGCAGGTCAGCTCACTGACCGTCTGGACTGGGGCCACTTGCAGTCGTACGGCGCTGTCCGCTTTGGAGTGGGCTAGCCGAATGCTTCGCGTCCAAGCTCGTCTTCTTCCACTCGCCATCGCCAATAACGGTCAGGCTTCACCCACACGGCATTATCCGAAAGCTTCTTGAACTCGCTCAAGACCGGTGTGCCCAAAACGGGATTGCCATCGGCGTTCTCGCGGAGCAGATTCTCAGCCCC
>CANCAO010000378.1 GCA_947374105.1 Comamonadaceae bacterium
AAACGTCTGAAAGAACTCACGGTTGCCATTGGTGAAACGGCAACGGCATTCGAGCAACAAGTGAAGTACGACCTGCTTTTAGCAAAACAATATGTGCGTGCGGACAACGAGCGCACATCGCAAGAGCAGCAGAAGATTGCAAACGATACCGCACTTGCCATACAGCATAGGGCGGCAGAGGTCGTTGAAAAAGGCCTTCGGGAAGATAAAGACAAAAGCCGAATCTCGGTAGCCGTCCAGTTGAAGGGGATTCCCGCCCATGGAGAGAAGGAACGCTTGGAAAATTTACTGTCACGGGCGACGTCGACGGCCAGAACGACGCTTGAATTGTTGAGCAGATCCTTATTGGCCGCTGCGCAGTTGGACAATGCTGCACGGCAGCTCATTGGCAAACCCGTCCCGGACCAATTTCCCAAGTTAAAGGCGTCGGTGCAGGCGGTCGCGGACGCGGTTTCGGACACCGCGCTCGATAGGCTCGCCCTATTGCGGGAGACCGTTGTTGGCGCTGAGTGCGAGGATGAGTTGAACGTTTTCAAGCTTCAGGCACTTGTGTCAGCATTTGAAGGGGCCAATACGGGCATTGCGGCAGTGCATGGCGCGCTAGTGGGGCCCGTGGATAGTGTTTCCATTGCGATTGCGACCGAATCGTCGACGTTGGACGGTAGCATCATTGCTGCCAAAAAGGCCAGAGACGACTTGGCTGGGAAAAAAGCTCACCTTGCGTCAGGCGGGGGCAACTACAACCACGACACCAAATTGACGCTGGATCGTATTCGGGACGATTTGCCGCAGGCGAATGTACAAGTTCTTTGCGATTTGGTGGAACCTGCTTCTGAGGAATGGCAGAGTGCCATAGAAGGTTACTTGGACAACGCTCGTTTCAACCTCATCGTCAAACCGGAGTGGGAGGCTAAAACGACTGATTTCTTGCAGGCGCGCGGCCTTCGCTCCAAAGTGATTCAGGGTCAGTATTGTCTGGACCGGGTCGACCCGGCACGCGTATCGCAAGATTCAATTACCCACGAGCTGCGTACGGAAAACCCCATTGCAAGGGCCTACTTGATTGAACAGTACGGCTCGGTGGTCAAGGTTAAGAATGTGGAGCAACTTCGCAAGACTGCCCGCGGGTTGACCAAGGATGGCAAAGCCAGTGGCTCACGCACGATGTTTATTTGCGACCAGAAAAACTTGGTGCTTGGCCGTGCGGCTCGGGAAAGGGCTTTGACGGAAACGACCGAGCGGTTAGTCGCCGCCGAGTTGGAGGTTTTGCGTTTGGAAGGATTGCAGACAACACTCTCTGTAGTCCGCCAGCACCTCTCCAAATTGAAAGTGCCGGTTTTCGATGCAAATCCCCTGGACACTTGTGCCTCCGAAATCGACCATGCTCGCCGTTCGCTTTCTCAGTTAGACCTGACCGAAGTTGTTGGGCTAGAAATACGACTCGCTGAATTGGTGGAAGAAATCGAGCAACACGCGTGTGCGATGCAACGAGCGCACACTGAGGCAGCCCTCGCAGACGGTCGTGTAACGACTGCCGAAAATGCGATCCGCGCCATTGATGCCCAGCGCGACAGTCGATTTGCCGAACGCGTACGCCAGATTCAACGGCTCAAGTTCTTGTGCGAAGCCAACGCTGAAAAAACGTACACCGTGATGGCCGAGGAGGTCGAGGAGCTGTTGACTGCGCGTGCCATCGACATCGCAGCCACCCAGCAAAAATTAACTACGCTTCGAGCCGCACCAAGCAACCTTCTGGGCGACGTGCGTGAGCTACTGGCGGAGTACAACGCCCAAGCCCGAGCAGAGGAGCGTTTCCAATCCGCCTTGCCTCACCATCATGAGGCAACCACCTTCGATCCGTACTACGGGCCATTGGTCGTTCTGGGGCGTTCAGTCGGTCAACAGCTCAAAGATATGGAGGGCATCGGTCTATACAACAACCGCGATGATGTTGAGAAAGCCGAGCGCTCCTTTCATGACGTTTTCACCAAACAGTTCTGTGTGGAAATCAAGACCAAAGTGGACGATGGGATTCGTACCCTGAAGCAGTTGAACGGCGAGTTGCAGAACTTGAAGTTCGGGTCGGACCGCTTCAGTATTGACTGGTCGAAGTGGGAGCGAGAATTCGAGGATTACTACGGTTTCTTCAATGCCGTTACCGAACTTGCTGACTCCCCCGAAACGATAGACCTTTTTGGTGAGACCGAACTTTCAACCAAACACGTCGAGGTGCGTGACCGGTTAGTCAAACTGCTGCTTGATCCAGACCAAGAGCGCGCCAGTCGCGAGCTGTTGCGCATCGCCGACTACCGTAATTACCGCCGCTACGAAATTTGGAACGATTCTGACAGCGGTGGGAGAACGCCCCTTTCCACTTGGGGCACTGGCTCTGGAGGACAGCTTGAGACGCCTGCTTATATCGTTCGCGCAGCGATAGTGACAAACCGGCTCAAGTTTTTCGAAAAGGGATCTAGCCTGAAACTGCTGGTGAACGACGAATCATTTTCCAAGATGGATGAACAACGCGCTCGTGCGGTGCTTCGTTTTCTGCGCGACAACCTGGGTTTGCAGGTCATTAGCGCCATGCCAACCAAAGCAGCAGGTGGTCTTCGGGACGAATTCACCCGTGAATACAGTTTCACTCGGGCGGCCGTGGATGCAAACGGAGAGCTTGACTTTATATCTGACTGCGACGAACGAGTTCTGAAGATCGACCGGATGCGCGAGCTGTGGGCGCTGCAGCGCTCACAGGCACATGAGCAGGCAAAGCTGACCTTCGAGGCGGCAGAGCTGTCGGATGCTTCTGAGGCTTTCAAGTGACCAAGAAGCCTCTTTGGCTTATCACGGAGGGCATTCGTGAGCTGCTCAACCTGCTGGTCGATCGGCTCGATTCCACTGAGCAACGTGGCGGCGGAAAATCCCAGTCTGTGGCGCTGACCGAGAAAACCTGGCCGACATTGCACGCGTCGCCCTACGAGTCGCACAAGGAAGAACTCTGGGAGCACGTCATTGAAATGTGTCGCTGGGGCTGGCTTCAAGTTAAACCAGAGAGTGCCTTGAAGTCGGCCTCAGGCTATGCTTCGATGCCCCGCGTCACCGTGCTAAATGAGTTGGCCGTCAGGGCTGCGGCCAATCGCCCGGAACGCATTAAATCAAGTGTGGAGCGGTGGCGAAATGCCGTCGTCAAAGGGCTAAATGGATCGGATGCGGTCAAGTGTGCTGTTGGCGAATTCTGTATCGAAATGCCTGATCATTCGATGGACGAAGTGGTGCAGCAACTCAATAGACTGCCGATTTTTGTCGACCAACCGATGCTGCTTCGCGAGGTGTCGGCACAGCTTTTTTGGGGCATGTCCAAGGTTCTCGACAAACGCCAGGGGCTGGTGGCTGCCATGATGAACATGGATGAATGCCCGTTCCCGGAGTCGCCGATTCAGCTCCAGGTTTATCTCCCTGTTGGGGGGTATTCGGCCGTCCTATTTATTGAGAATCTCATGACCTTTGAGCAAGCTTGTCGCGCGGCGGACAAGGCGTTCGCGGGGTTCGCGCTGGTCTATGCGTCCGGCTTCAAAGGAGGTGCCAAACGACTTCGTATGCCTGGGGGCTGCTCTCTTTATTACGCCGGGACCGGGGCTCTTGGTGGTGAAGTCAAGTCGCTCTTTGAGCGGTGGCTGTTTGAAAGCGCCGATCCGGGGCGCCCCGTTCATTTCTGGGGTGATCTTGATTTCGCTGGAATGCGAATTCTGGCGGCGATGCGCTCAACCTTTCCGCGACTTACCGCCTGGGAGCCCGGCTACGTGCTGATGTTGCAGGAGCTGTTGGAGGGCCGGGGTCATTCTCCAGAGGCTGCTGAAAAGGCTGGGCAAAGACCTATCGAACGGACTGGTTGTCTATACGCGGATCAGCAGTTAATTCCCGCCTTGAAAATTCAGGGGCGATTCGTCGATCAAGAATTCTTCCGAGTAGACCGCCTGTAAAGCGAAAACGGCACCCAAAGGTGCCGTTTCCAAGAGAAGTATCAGTTCCAAATCAGCCTAAAGCCCTTTAATTTTTAGCGTAAGCAGCTACTAAATCAGCAGCAATCAACACACCGTCTTCAAGACACCCCAGCCTTCACCTTCAAGCGCCAAGCATGCAACAGCGGCTCGGTATAACCACTCGGTTGCTCCAGCCCTTTAAACACCAGATCACACGCGGCCTTGTACGCCGCTGAGGTCTC